>CAZBBI010000069.1:0-4922 GCA_964490135.1 uncultured Candidatus Peribacteria bacterium | reverse complement strand
ACCACCCCCAAAAAAACGCCCCTGCCACCTTCTTTTTAAAGAAAAAAAAATAAAAGGTTTTAAATTTCGTGGTTCTGGAACCGTGATGATTGCGATACTTTCACAAAAAGTTATTTCAGAAGTTATTGAAGAAGATGATTTAGAAAATCCAGAAACTTTTTCTCAAAAATGGGTACCAGGGGTAGCCTTATTTCAAAGAGAATGGCCAAACCTTAAGATGGCAATCGAACAAAAAGGACTTATGAACTCAAAAACAGAATTAGCTAGTTTTGTCCTGCAAGCGGGATTTGATATACTTACAGTTTGGGCGATAGTGGCGCTTATTTTTTCAGCGGCTCCAGCGGTGATTGGTGTGGGTGTAGCTCTTAGACGAGGAGGGCTTGTAGCGTTAAAAAAACTTATAGGAAAAGTTATGACAAGATATGGAAAAACTTTAGCTAAGAAGGGAGCTAAGAAGCAAATACTAAAGAAGGCGACAAGTTTTGCTTTAACTACGGGAGGTCCAGTTGCTTTAAATTACGCAATGGCAACAATTATTCCAAAAATAAACGAAAAAGTTATAGAAACAGTGAAATCACAAGGTAGTGTTGTGGCTAGGCAGATGTTTACATCACAACAAATTCGTGCGTATGATATGTATAAAGGAATTAAAGGTTAGTCATTCACCCCATCTTCTTGCGGAAATTTAATATTATCAACTTTACGCCCCTCAATTGATTTTTGTCTATTTGAAGTGATATGTCGGACTATATCATGCGGGTTTGGGGCATCGTGAAAAGCGAGTGTTCCAGCTACGGCTGCAGTTTCAATACAAATACTTCCAAATCCAAAAATAAAGTGCCAAATTCCGATATTGTTCGGTTTAACATTTGTTATAGATTCATAAGTTATGTCATTAGTAATAGAACCAAATAGTTCTCGGTTTTGCATAATTACTCTTCTATTTGTGATATATATGACATCATAGTTGAAATCTAGCCATGCTTTGAAGAAGAACACTGCGGCGAAAAAGAAAAATAAAACAGCAAAAGGAAGTGCTAATAAATGTGCTTCAGAAAAAAGAATTATAGTTAAACCAAGAGAAGTTAAAAACAGTGGCATTAATAATTTTAATAAAAAGATTAATGGGTGCTTTTGGACGACTCTTTCTATGTGTTCGTGTCCAATAACTCGAAATTCTCCATGCATGTTTGAGGCACAACCAGAAATAGCTTTTCGTTCCATATCATAAATTCGTCCTAGTTTTAGAATTCTTAATATTCTTAGTAATAAAAATAATTCAGGTTTTACTAACATCCCAAACTTTGCTAAATAAAAAGGAAGTGTGGAAACTAAGTCAATAAGTCCCCACCAAGAAAAAATATAATGGAAACGTCTTCTGGCAGACCAGATACGTAAAAAATATTCTATTGTAAAAATAGTAATTATAATTTTATCAAAAATATCTATATAATTTTGGGCCCAATTTGCAGAAGGAAGAAAGTGAACAGGTATAACCGCAACAGAAAATACTATCAAAAAAACCAAAGAACCATTTACGAATTTTGCATAATTAGTGCTTGGATTATGCAAACAATGGTTCACGAACCTTTGAATTTTATGATAACTTATTTTCATGAGAGTATGGTGTTTTTACACTAAATCTCTGAAAAACGCAAATAGAGAAGCTTAAAATGCTGTCATTCTGAACTTAAAACTTAAATTTATCTTCTGAAGGATCTCTTGTTTAAGAGATTCTTCACTGTTTACTATTAAACAATAAGCTTAGGATGACATCTTAATTAGTTAACTTTGTAATCTTTTTTTATGGCAAGGTAAATACTAAATCCTATTACAAAAAAAGATAATATCAAAATGATAGGAAACCGAGATGAAATCTTTTTTTCACCAGCAACTGGAAGCATTTTGATGTCATTGATATCTAGGTTGCTAGCATGCATTCGGTTTGCATCAGTAGGGGACTTGTCTTCGTTTTTTTCTGGTAATTCTTCGAGAAGAGGCATTTCTTCATCAGTTTCTATGGCCGGGATTATCAATGTATCTGAATCTATTTTTTTGGGCTCTTGCACCGCAGGTATGATCAAAGTGTCGTCTGGGATTTGGAAATCATCGTCTCCCCATTCATCTAAAGGTAAATTTTCTTCTATTAAAGGTTTATCGACAGCTTTTATTTGTGGTTGTGGCACAACACTTGGAAAAGGGGACTGCTGTACTTTTTCAACGGTTTCTAGTGGAGTGTTTTTAGAGTAGAAAGGTTTAGGGTTCTCATCAAAAAGTCCATACACACCAGTTTTAGAAATTATAGCAGTAAATACTTTTACATCACTTTCTGGACTTTCATTTAGTTTCCCCCCTACACGTTTCCAATAATTAATTTCTCGTTCGTTGTCTTTTGCCTTTTTTGTTTCAAGTTTCCAAAGACCAGGGAAACCTATTTTGTCTTTATTGTAAAGCCTAGTTAGAAGTTTTATACCTCCGTTATGTATAAGTCCATCAGGGTTGGAAATTGTTTCTCGAAGGTACTCCTTTGGATGCATTAAGGTGTAACGATCAACTAAACTTACTTCATCAGCGTTATCACTTAATAATTCAAAAGTTAAGATTTCCCTCATTCGTCCACGAGGTAGTTTTTGAGTATTATCAATTATGGATGGCGCTAATATTTCTCCAGAAAAAGGCTGATTGTCTTTTGTATAATTAATAAAAGAACCTTTTAAGAATTCTAGAAATATAGTTCCATTGTTATCTGCTAAAACTCCAGTTTCTGAAACTTTCCCATTAGTTACAGTGATACTATCTTCCACACGCAACGTTTCTTTTGCTTCTGTGACAGCAAAATTTAAAAGTATTAATCCGATAATAAGTTTCTTCATCTGATTGTCAGTTTATATAAACATACCTTCAAAATCAAAAAGAAGTTTTAGAGTTTTCAAAATTTGTTGTTTACCTGTTTCTTCTTTTATTTTTCCTAATTTTTTAATAAGTCCAATTTTGTCTATTACTCGGATATGTCTAAATTTTAATTTAGACTTTACTGATAAACCATTTTGAGAATTAGGTTCAAAGACAATATCAAGCGAATAAATTTTCTTTATATTCGAAGTAAAAGGAATTATGATAGTTGTTTGACCTTTATTTTCAGTTGCATTGGTTTCAATAATAAGTGCTGGACGAATTCCAGCTTGCTCAGACCCTTTTGTCGGATTTAAATTAACCTCCCAAATTTCAAATTGTGTGATTTTCTTCATCTTTCAATAAGTTTATAAATGAATTGTTATCAATATTTACAAAGTTTAAATCTTCTTGAGAATCTGACATTGCATCGGCTTGAAAATAATGAGAAATTACTTGTTTCTCAAATATTTTAAAAATTTTCTCAGCTAATGCTGATCGAGAGTAACCTTTTTGGCGAGAAAAATTGTTTAAAAAACTTAAAGTTGAAGTATTAAGTGTTAGTGAAACTGGCTTTTTATGTGTAATAACTGACATATGGAAAATATATTATTTTTTTATAATATAATTTTATACTATAAAATCCTAATATGCAATCATTTTTATGGATTAATTATTAAATTGTCATCTGTTTTTTATCCTCATTAATTACTGTAAAATAACTTCCAGAATCATTTATGTTTGGAGGAAGCACTTCGATTTTCATTAAGTTACATTCATTCATAGCCAATACAATACGATCTGTTTTGTTTCGATCAGTTGTCATCATGGCACTCATAAATTCTACAGGATAATGAGCACGTAAATATGCTGTTTCATAGGCAATTCGTGCGTAACACACTGCATGACTTCGGTTAAAACCATATCCAGAAAAGGGGACTATGATATCATCAAATAGTTTTTCAGCTAATTTCTTTTTAAATCCATTAGTAACAGCTCCTTCGATAAACTTTTTACGTTGTTGTGACAATATTGAAGCAATTTTTTTACCAATTGCTTTTCGTAAAATATCAGCTTCACCAAGAGAAAATCCTGCAAAATCTCGTGCAATCCTTAAAACTTGTTCTTGGTAAACCGCAATTCCATAAGTTTTATTTAGAATCGGTTCGAGGGATTCGTCCATATACTTTACGGATTTATTGTCATGTTTTCCTTTGATGTATTGTGGAATATACTCCATTGGACCAGGACGATATAAAGCATTCATTGCTACTAAATCTTCAAATTCTGTAGGTTTTAGTTCTTTTAGATAACGTCTCATTCCAGCTGATTCAAATTGGAAAACACCAGTAGTTTCCCCTACGGCAAAAACATCTTCAAAAGTTTTTTTGTCATCTATTGGGATTTTATTTAAATCAACTTTTTCACCAGTTGAACGCTCTATGTTGTGTATTGCTTTTTCTAAAATAGAAAGATTTCTAAGTCCCAAGAAGTCCATTTTAAGCAAACCAATTGATTCTAATTGTTCATATGGAAACTGTGTGATTTTTAGTTCTTCTGCTCCAGGTGCCCATTGAATCGGACAAAAGCTGGATAAATCATTTTCTCCAATAATAACTGCACAAGCATGAACTGATACATGACGAACACATCCTTCGAGTTTTTTGGCAATTTCCAATACTTTATTTAGATGTGGTTTCGATTTTAATAAATCATTAAATTCTTTTATATCTTTAGTTTCTTTTAATTTAAATCCTGGTGTAGTTGGTAAAGCTTTTGTCATAGCATTCATTTCAGCAAAAGCTATACCTTGAGCTCGTCCAACATCTTTTAAGGCAGCTTTAGCTGCGAGTGTTCCAAATGTACAAACTTTTGAAACTTTTTCAGCACCATATTTCTCAATAACATACCCCATAACTTCATCACGACGTTCGTCGGAAAAATCTATATCTATATCGGGCATAGATATTCGTTCTGGATTTAAGAATCTTTCAAAAAGTAAATCGTATTTTAAAGGATCAATTTCTGTA
>CAZBBI010000068.1:0-4931 GCA_964490135.1 uncultured Candidatus Peribacteria bacterium | reverse complement strand
CATTGTGTTTTATTTCTCCATATTTTAGATTTATTTTCGATGGTCCTGTTTTGAAATAAATTTCGATAAAATCTCCGCCTTTCGCGGTATCTCTATCCATAGAAACTTCTGAAATCAATAGAACCGCATCTTCGGCAAATACTGGTGATTTTTGGTTTTCTGTACCCTTTGTGTGCCTAAAATTACTACCAAAATCCTTTCTGAAGATAAGTGGATATATTTTGTTTTTTATCGCGTCCCAATTAAAAACCTCCGAATACTTGTAAGCTGACCTTGTTCCATATTTTCCTTTTGGGTAAACGAATTCTGATAAAACTTCATCATTATTATTTAAAACCTGAACCGTTCCTCCTGCGTTTGATAAAGATACTGGTGATTTCTTCCAAGAAAAATAATGTTGTTGGTTTGGTAAAAAAACGAGATCTCCGGACACACTTCCCGATCCACTAAATAGTCCAGATGAGTCATATATTAATTGGTCACCAACATCTCCAATTATTTTTTTAGTTTTTCCGTTAGAGACTTTCCACCCCGAAATATCTGTTTGTTGCTCATCTTCTACTAAAAACTCAAACCATTCTTCTTCGTCATCAATCTTGAATGGCTGAACCTCTGTTATCCAAACACTAGCTACCGATAGCTTCATTAAAAAAACCATTCCAATAATGAAAATTGTCAATTTTCTAAACATTATATTAGAAAACTAACATCGCTTCTAGATAAGACAATAGACCAACTTAATCAGAATTTAATCTTCCTTACTCTCTATTTCCGAGAAAAACCCACTGCCATTTCTCCCAGTTGGGGGCTGAATATATCTTGTTTCGTTCTTTTATTTTTTTTTCTGTTGGCAGCAATGCCGACTTTTCTTCCACAAATACCAAAACTTTTTCTCCTTCAAGTTTTTTCCCCATTTGTGTTTTAGCCTCTTTTTCTATTCTTTCTGGAGTCCGAAGATAAGCTAGTTCTTTTTGCTTAACCGTAATTTCTTCTTCCATTTCTACGTTTGTCATCCTGATTTTTTCTATTTCACCGTCTATTTTTGATGATTCATGCAAAAAACTTCCGATTTGATACAACAACAAAAAAAGTATTAAAAAAACTGACACAAGAGCAATGACATTTTGAGGCGAATAAACTTCTATTTTTTGTCGCATGCTTTGAATCTATCAGAATTTTGTTTATAATAAAGATAATGTTACTAGTAATTGGACTCGGAAATTATCCACCAGAATATAAAAAAACTCGTCATAACTTTGGGTTTATGGCAGTAGATGAGTTGGCTAAAACCTTAGATCTCCCCGATTGGAGGCTTGAAAAGAAATTTTTTTCACAAATAACAACGGGAGAAATTAAAGGACAAAAAATTATTTTGGCTAAACCACAGACTTTTATGAATCTTAGTGGGAAAGCGGTCCTTGCTATTAAAAATTTTTATAAAATTCCTCTTGAGGCCTGTTTTATTTTTTCTGATGATTTAGATCTTCAGTTTGGAGAAACTCGCTTCCGGGAAAAAGGATCTGGTGGCGGACAAAAAGGATTGTCTGACATTATCCGTGTTTTGGGATCACAAAACTTTCCACGAATAAAGTTTGGAATGGACAATGAAATGAAAACCCGAATGCCAACCGAAGATTTTGTTCTTTCTAAGTTTTCAAAAAAGGAACAAGAGCAGCTTCCTGATATCCTTGCTGATGGCTTAGAGAAGTTCTGGGAAAGGGTCTAGAGAGCTTTTCTTCTTTATCTTTTGACATTCTTTCTTTCTTTTTTTAATGTGTGTGTAAATTTAACCCTATTTAAAAATGAAAAAATTATTATTAGCCTCTTTCGTGGCACTTCCAAGCCTTGCTCTTGCTGGTGGAATCGGCGGAGTTTCTCTTGGCGACTATAACATCGTTCCTATGGGAGCTATGGGATCTTCCTCTTTAATGAATTCGTCAGAGGCTCCTGCAGTTTCTTCTACGCGTTCTACTAGCTCTGCTAGTTCTTCTGAACGACGAAGAGGTTATGGTTTCCGTCTTCCTACTCAAGCAACTTCTAAAAAGACTTCTCAACGTCGAACAGGAAGTAATTCTTATGGAAACTATTGGAATTGGGTAAATGGTCAACGAGCAACTGACAATTCTACTACTGGTGTAACTAGAACTGATAGTTATAACTTTGGTAATTCTTATGAATTAGCAACGGGTCTCGAGCCAATTGATCCAAACGACAATACTTTCCGAGGACTGAGTCGAGAGGATGAACGTCAATCTGCTGCTAAATTAAAAATGCTTCGACTTCGAAGATAATTTATCTTAAAAACTAAAAAAAGAAGACCGACAAGTTGTCGGTCTTTTTTTTTGCAAGTGGACTTTCTGGTAAAAAAAAACACCTTCTACTCTAGAAAATGTTCAAAGTGTGGTGGCACGAGGTAGAATTGAACTACCGACACAAGGATTTTCAATCCTTTGCTCTACCACTGAGCTACCGCGCCACATTGTTACCGAGTCTTTATATGTGCTTTTCTTAAGCAGCTAAACTAATTTATTTTTCCCTATAAAAAAGTCAACTTTTGTTTCTCTTTAATCAGTCCTTTTGCACCGATAAAATTACAACTTCTGTTTTTTCGTCAGAAAGGCTGGATTTTGATATTTTCAAAGGATTGTCTTCCCGGTTCTTTGCTCCAGCATTTTCTACCATTTTAGGGAAATATGCGTTGTCTCCTCCTAGGATAACCATTCGTGGTTCAACTTTTTCTATTAATTCTTTTGCTTTCTTTTCATCAAAGTCTGAAGAAAGATTTATAAGTGCAACATCTACGGTGTCTCCCAATCCTTCAAAAAAGGTTCCTTCTGGGATTTGTTTCATTGCTCCAAACGAAATAACTGCCACGTCCTCCAAAAGCACTTTGTAAACAACGTTACTATTATCATCAGTATAAAATCCTTGAATCAACGCTCCAGCTATTTCAAATTCACCAGGCAGTCTAAGATCTTTTTTTCTTTTAACTTTAGAGTCTGCACCTTGCCCTGAAAACATGGCAAAACCTACATCCTCAGAAAAGTTTTCTTCTGGATCAAAGATACATTTTACTTTTTTTCCTTTTAATAAAAAAGATTGTGCTCCGTTAAATTGAATTTCCATGTGTTTTTTGATAAATTAACTGCGAAGATCATAAACAAATTTACTAAAACAACAAATGAAAACCCTTATAAGCAAAAGTGTTTATGACATCGAATCCACCAAGCGATTGGCAAAAGAAATTACTAAAATTTTAAATCAAAGTAAAAACTTTTCTGTTTTTTTAGAGGGTGGACTTGGAGCCGGAAAAACTTTTTTAGTTCGAGAAATTTTAAAAAATTTGGGAATAGAGAGCACTATTTCTTCCCCTACTTATACTTATGTAAACGAATATTCCGCAAATAAAAAAGATTATGCCCATTTTGATTTTTATCGTTTAAAGTCTCCTGATTCTTTTTTTCAAAAAGGTTTCGAAGAAATTGCTGACGATAAAAATATTTCTTGTTTTTCTGAATGGATAGACAAAGTGTCGACCCAAGCACAGAAAAGTTTTTCTGGGGAAAAGTTCTGTATTCGTATTGAATTTGGTGCTGGTGTTGGGATGAGAAAAATAAAGGTTTTTTCTGTATAAAAACCGCATAAAACTCTTTAAAAAAGCTCTTTTTTGTGGTACAATAAACAGATGCAATTTAAGGTTCCTCAAGATGTACAACGAGAAGACCAAATACTTTGGTTCATAACTTTGCGCCAACTTATCATGATTCTCATTGGTGGAGGAATCTCTTATGCTCTGTTTACAATGCTTTCTAAGAAATATGTACTTGGGCTTGTTGAGGTGATTCTGATCTGTATTCCTCTAATCATCGCCATCGCCTTTGCTTTTGTAAAAATTAAAGGAATCCCTTTGTTTAAGTTTTTTTTACTTCTAATAGAAACAAAACTATTTCGGGCATCTCGGCGTTACTGGCAAACAAGTGGAGGTGTTTTTGTCTCAATGACAACTGGTTTTATTGAAAAAGCAAAAAATAGAAAATCTTTGTTGGTTCCAAAAAATATTTCCGATGATAAGTTCAAAAATCTTGCAAATTTGATAGATAACAAACAATCGTAAAAATGAATAAAAAAGAAAAAAATAGCATAAACGGAAAAAAGAAAAAGAAAATTCTTTCTACTCAGCGGTATCTTGAATTTGCTGGGGTTCACGATGATACGCTTATTTTAAAGAATGGAGGAATCCGAACTATTCTTGAAGTTTCATCTATCAATTTTAATTTGAAATCTGAAAACGAACAAAATGCTATTATTTACTCTTATCAAAGATTTTTAAATTCATTAAACTTTCCTGTGCAAGTTGTAATAAAATCAAGAAAGCTGGATATTGATAATTATCTTGAAGATTTAAAAATACGAATGAAGGGACAAAAAAACGAACTACTAAAAAACCAAATGGGTGAATATATTGAATATATAACAAAATTAGTAGAATTCACCGATATTATGGAAAAAAGGTTTTTTGTAATAATCCCACAAAACCCTATGCGAGCTGAAAAAAAATCTATTTGGCGTAGTTTTTTAGAAAAAATTTCACCAGACGATAAAGTTGTAAATGTTATTAAACGAAGAAAAGAATTTAAAGATTTAAAAAAACAACTTGATGAAAAAGAAAATGTTGCAAAAACTGGACTTACAAATTGTGGATTAGCTGTGAAAAAACTTTCAACAGAAAAAATTATTGAACTTTTTTATCAGGGTTACAATCCTCAATTGTCGAGAAACCAAAAAATAAATCATTTAGGTGATCTAGCTATGGCCGGAAACCCGCAAGACAACCTTGTTCCAAACGAATAAAAAGTCGATAGTCTCTAGCTAATAATCTATAGTGCTAATATGCCAACACGCCAACATGCTAATAACAAAAAAGCCTATCT
>CAZBBI010000067.1:0-4973 GCA_964490135.1 uncultured Candidatus Peribacteria bacterium | reverse complement strand
TAGTTCAAGACTATTCATACCGCAACGCCTCAATTGGACTTTTATTTGCCGCTTTTTTAGCCGGATAAATACCAAAAACCATTCCAGTAATTGTTGAAACAGCCACTCCCAGGATTGCGCCTGAAATAGGAAATATAAATTGCCAATTATAAGTTGTAAATTCGGTCACTCCATAAGCAATAAGAAATGAAAATAAACTTCCAAAAAATACACCTAAAATACCACCAATCGCAGTAAGAATAACTGATTCAAACAAAAACTGAGTCAAAATATTACCAGAAGTAGCCCCTAATGCTTTACGAAGACCAATCTCTCTCGTCCTTTCTGTTACTGAAACAAGCATAATATTCATGATCCCGATACCTCCCACTAAAAGTGAAATCGCAGCTACACTCCCAAGAAAAATCGTTAAAGCTCCCATAACTCCTGAAATCATATCTGCCGCCTGATCCATAGTAACCACTCTGAAATCGTCCTTATCTGGATCGGTTATATCATGTAAATCTCTAACTGTTTTTTTGATATCTTCAACAACTCCATCTATAGATTCTGTATCTTTCGCCTCAAAAATAATTGCCTGAAAATATTTCTGTCCAGTCAGGTATTTTTGAGTTGATGTATACGGCACTAAAACCATTTTGTCTACATTTTGCATACTAACCGTTCCTACTTTTGGAAAAGTTCCCACAACTCGAAACCACATATCTTTGATTTTTATTTTTTCACCTACTGCGTCCGATTCTCCAAACAAATCATCTTTTATCTCCCACCCTAGCACTACAACTTTATTATTATTTTTAATATCTTCATCTATAAAAAGTGCACCTTTGTCAGGATAAACATTTAAAAAATCCATATATCCAGCTGTTGTACCCAAAATCTGTCCACGAGAACGTTCTCTCTGATAAACAATTGTCTCTGATGCCATTACTATTGGTGTAATGTTTTCAACATTTGGGACATTTACACCTTTACTAACAGATTCAAGATCACGATCTTTTATCGAATCGGTATAAATTTCAATCATATCCGATAATCCTTCCGGTTGAGCACCAGGTTCAAGAGAAATAGTTGTAGAACCCCATCCGCTTAATTGTCCCAAAATCATAGCTTTGGCTCCCGCTCCCAGTGAGACAATCATAATTATCGAAGCAATTCCAATAACAATCCCCAAAACAGTCAGAAACGAACGAATTTTATTTGTTTTTAAACCTATTATTGCCGTTTTCAATATATATAAAAATAACATTATTTAAGAGAGTTATTAGTATTTATATTTTGTTTTATAACTTTTTTATCACTTTCAACGAGTCCATCAACAATATTAATTATCCTTTCTGCATAATGAGCCGTATTTGTTTCATGTGTGATCAAAATAATTGTTCGACCGTCTTCATGTAATTTTTTGATAACATCCATCACAATTTTACCAGAATTAGAGTCTAAATTACCCGTTGGTTCATCTGCAAAAATAACTGGTGGATCACATACAAGCGATCTAGCAATAGCTACTCTCTGTTTTTCTCCTCCTGATAATTGGGATGGATCATGCTCCATCCGATGGCTAAGCCCAACTGATTCAATGGCTTTTTTTGCCAAGCTGTCCCATTTATTAGATGGAATATCAGAGTACATAAGTGGTAATTTTACATTTTCAAAAACCGAAGTTCTGGCTAGTAAATTAAAAGCCTGAAAAATAAATCCCATTTTTTCGTTCCTTACATGAGACCTTTCATCTGAAGTATAAGCTTCAACTAGTTTGTCTTCAAACAAAAAAGATCCACCTGTATGGTGATCCAAAAAAGCTAAAATCTGAAGTAAGGTAGACTTCCCTGCCCCAGATGGACCCATAACAGCCACAAATTCTCCTTTTTTTATCGTTAAATCTATCCCATGAAGCACTTTTGTTTCCAGTGTTTCCGAGTAATAAGATTTTTGGAGATTTTTTAACTCAATTATGTTTTTCATTTTTTATTATTCTAATAAAAATTTATCTCCTTCTTTTAATCCTTTTAAAATCTCAATATTCCCCTCTTCGTCTCGAATCCCTGTTTCAACTTTTACTTCTACCATATCTTGTTTTCCATCAGAATTAATTTCAACAATTCTAACTACCTTGTCTCCTTCTTGACGAACTACTTTCCGTTGTGGAATTTTTATCACATTTTCTTTTTGTTTTGTAACAATATCTACATCCACTGACATTCCTGATCTTATTTCAAGATCAATTGCATCAAGATCTAATTCTATTTTTACTTGATAATAAACCACTCCTCCAACTTCTGTTTCCGCTGGTTCTATAAATTTCACCTTACTCTCAAATTCATAATCATTAAAAGCATCTAACTTAATAATAACCCCGTCTCCAATTTTTATTTTTGAAATATCAACTTCAGGAACATTAAGTTCTATTTCATACCCTTCTCCAATCATAGAAACTAAAATTTCTTTAGAACTTATCAAAGAAATTACTTCTCCTTTTTTCGCCTCCATTTTTGTTATAACCCCATCAAATGGAGCTTGTAAAACTGTTTTATCAATTTCTGCTTGAATTTGTTGGACTCGCGCATTTGCCGCCCATACACTAGCTTCCTGCATCTCAACTTGTTCTGGTCGAACTCCAGAATGAGATAAGTTAAGTTCATCATTACTAACAATTCTATTTTTTTCAGCAGTCAAAATCGCATTATAAGCCTGATCAATTTCTGAAATAGCCGCATTTATAGTTTGTTGCGTTGTAACTATATTAGCTTTCCAAGCATTAAGTCTAGTTGTTGCGGCCGCAGAACTTGAACTAAAAGAGGGAGTTAAATTTACAAGATCCTTAACAAATCTATTTAGTTGGTTAAGATTTTTTTCTGCAACCACTTTTGATCGACGAATATCTGGTAATTCATCCAAATATCGTTCCCACTCCCCAAGCATCTTATTAAGATAAAATTTTTCATTGTTTAAGTTATTCATTGCTATTGAATCATTCGTTCTGAACAATATTTTTGTTCGAGTATCGAATGGATTATCTGCCAAACTAGCAATAGTAGATTTTATAATGAAGTTACTATCAACAAATGCTTCACTAATTTTTAGCTCTAAATTCTTTTCTGAATTTTTTACAGACGTATCAGAAGTAAGGTAACGTGACTCTTTAACTTTTACTTCTTCTTTCCTCGTTCCACTTTTAAGTTCTTTTAAATGTGCTTGAGCTTGTTTCAAGTTTGCAAGTGCTTCTTGTTTCTGTGCCAAAATTGTCTGACTGGTTAATTTTACCAAAATATCCCCAGACTTTACTCGATCACCTACTCCAACATAAACTTCAGCAATTTTTCCACTTTGCTCAAACGTCAGATGGGTTGTATCTATTGGTTTTACTTTCCCCGTTACACTCACTTTCTCAATAATTTTTGATTTCTTAATAACCTCATATTTGTACTCAACCTGGTTTTTAGTAAAAAATTTTAAATAACCAAGCCCTCCCAGAAAAATCAGTGAAATAAGTATTAAAAGTCGTTTTTTTGTAAAAATTTTCATTATTTTATTTGTTATATCTAACTATTGTACCATATTTAAAACAAAAAAGGTAGAAGAACACACCTAAAAAAATATTTTGACAAACACCATCTAGCACTCTATACTCGTGAGTGCTAAATACTTACCCCAAAATATCATGAACTTCGATAAATGGACAACGTCTGCCTCACAAAGTATCGCCGATACACAAAAAATCGCCGATGATAATAATGCTACCTCAATAGAAATATATCACTGGCTTTTAGCCGTATTAAAGGATGAAAATTCTTTTGTTCGAAAAATAATCACAAAATGTGGTACAGACGTGACCTCTATTAAACAAAAAATTAGTTCAAAGATAACTACACTTCCAAAAGTTGAAGGTGGAACACGAACACCTTCTCGTGATTTTTCTGATATGATTAAAAATTCTGAAAAAATACAGAAAAAAATGGGAGACAATTTTCTCGCTGTAGATCATTTATTCTTGGCTATTTTTGATGGCACATCTACCGCAAAAGACCTACTAGAAAACTTTAATTTGAACAAAAAAATTACTCAAGATGCCGTAAAAAATCTTCGTGGAGGCGAAAAAATAGATAGCACCCAAGGACACGAAAAACTTGAAGCTCTCGAAAAATTCTGCGTAGATTTCACCGAACTAGCCGAAAAAGGAAAAATTGATCCCATTATTGGGCGAGACGAAGAAATCCGAAGAACTATTCAAATATTATCACGACGAACAAAAAACAATCCTGTCCTAGTCGGAGATCCAGGAGTTGGTAAAACCGCGATTATTGAAGGATTAGCTCATCAGATATTCAAGGGCAATGTACCCGAATCAGTAAAAAACAAACGAGTGCTTATGCTTGATTTAGCTGCCTTAATAGCTGGTGCTAAATATAGAGGAGAATTTGAAGATCGACTAAAAAATGTACTAAAAGCTATCGAAAAAGCAGAAGGAAGGATAATTCTTTTTATAGATGAGATGCATACCATCGTTGGTGCTGGAGCAGCCGAAGGTAGTATGGATGCTAGTAACCTACTCAAACCTGCTCTAGCCAGAGGAACATTACATTGTGTAGGTGCTACTACAATGAACGAATATAGAAAATACATAGAAAAAGACGCTGCGCTTGAACGAAGATTCCAACCAATACAAGTTGATGAACCAACAAAAGAAGAAGCTATTGCGATTTTGAGAGGAATTCGTGAAAAATATGAAATCCATCACAAAGTTCGAATTACCGATGATGCTCTTATTTCGGCCGTGGAACTTTCTGTGAAATATATTTCTGATCGAAAATTACCAGACAAAGCCATCGATCTTATAGATGAGGCTATGAGTAAATTAAAATTAGAAGTTGAGTCTGAGCCAGAATCAATTTCTGAAATTAAACGAAAACTACTTACTCTTGAAATAGAGAAAGCTGCTTTAAAAAAAGAAAATACTAAAAAAGAACGAC
>CAZBBI010000066.1:0-4980 GCA_964490135.1 uncultured Candidatus Peribacteria bacterium | reverse complement strand
GTGCATAATATTTAACGTAATTTAGTTTTTATAAAAATGTCTACTATTATCACAAACTCACAATTTCAAAGAAATCCTAGTAAACTTACTAAAAGTTTGGTAAGCAAAGGTTGTATTGTTACGGCACATGGTGTACCAAAGATGATTGTTTTGCCTTATTTTGATAAAAGTGATGAATTGATGGAGGATTATTATGAGCAATTTGAAATATCTCAAAATCAAAAAAAATTAAAAGGAGAGATGGTGAAATCTTTAGAAAGTGGAAATTCTGATTTAATACTTTAACTAAAAATGCAGTTTTTTTTTACAAAAATAGCTAAAAAACAATGGAAAAAGTTTTCACCAGATATTCGTGATTTTTTGAAGATGAAGATTAATGAATATAAATTAAAACCAGAACTTTTTGAGCAAAATTTGAAAAAGGTTGTAAATTTAGAGCCAGCTGATTTTCGATTAAAAATTAGTAATTATCGTTTTTTATTGAAAACTGACTTTGATGAAAACATACACACAGTTTTAAAGTGTGGGCATCGACGTGATATTTATAAATAAAGAAATACTTAATCAGCTTCTATGATTTTTTGTATTTCATCTTTGCTAAAACTTTTTAGAATTGTAATATCTCGTTTGTATTTACTTGGAAGTTGACTCTCTCCAAACATGCCAGTTGGTTCATTTGTATGAAAATCTTTTAACTTATGATAAATAGTTACTCCAGGAACTGGTTCATTATTTGTTGCTCTTCTGTAAATTTCAGTTGAGTTAAGTTTCCAATTAGGTTCTTTTTTAAGAGGAAATTCTTGTCGAAGTGTATCCCAATAATCATGGGCTAACATTGTATTAGCTCCTTTTTCTTGTTTTAAATAACCACATGCAATTACGTTATTACCATATTCAGTTTCATACTCATTATCGGCATAACTTTCATTTAATGACTCTATTCCCTTACGGTTACCTCTACATTCTATGCAAGAGGCTACAGTTTTTCTTGTATCTCTATTTATAAAATCCACATGACTTACCTCTGAAAAACCGGAAAGACCACATGGTTTTTTTTCTTCGGGATAGCTGCAAACAAGACCAGGGATAGTAATTTCTTCACAATAAATTTCTGGTTTACTAGGAATGGGGTGGATTACGATATTTTTAATTTTTGGAAAGTTCATGATTGTATACTTAGGTAATATAAAAATCTTGTCAAATTTAGTATTCCCCCAAGCCCATCACGTCCAATAATTAAGTGTAAATTTTAGAAAAAACATACTAAACCTTATCCTATTCGACAGTTTAGGAAATAATCTACTCAATCAAGTGATCTTTGTCTCTGACCTTAATAGGGAAACTCATCATTAAGGCAGGGAAGACCCCTAACGTGAAAACGGCAGAGATTGATAATCCAAAGACAATAGCCCAAGCAAGTCCTGACCACACGGGATCACTTACAATTGTTAAATTTCCAAGTACGGTTGTCATAGAAGTTAAAATTATTGGACGTAATCTTGTAGTACCTGCTTTTGATAGAGCTTCTTTTATAGATGCGCCACGGTCTCTTAATATATCAAAATATTCAAGATAAATAATAGCATTGTTCACAACAATTCCCATCAGAGCTATAAAACCAATCAAACTAGTCGCGGTTAAAAAAGTCCCCACAGAAACATCAAGTAAAGCAAACCCAGGTAAGATACCCAGAAGTCCTAGGAATACAGTACTCATTACTAGTAATGGTACTTTGAATGATTCAAACTGAGCTACCAAAATTGAGTAGATAGCAATGAATGCTATAATCATAGCTAGTCCTAAATCACGAAAATTATCAAGAGTCATTTCCCATTCTCCGCCCCATTCAATACGATAAATTTCATGATTTTCTGTTTCAAAATTTATCCCATACAAATTCCAACTAATAATTTTTCCATTATTTGGAAACTCATAATCAAATACATCAAAGATTAAATCAATATTTGCATAAACAATACTTCTGTTATCAAGCTCACCAGTTACATAAACAGTTGGGTCTCGTTCATCAAGGAAAAGTACCGGTTCTATTCGTGTTTCTTTTTTCTTTATTACCGCCGAAAGTGGGATCATATCTCCCCGAAAATTTTTAATAAAAATATTATTAAAATCATCAATATTATCTCTTTTGTCTTTTGGAAAACTAAGAGTGATAGGTACTATTTCTGGTGAATCCTTCAGGTGAAATTGAGAAATATCTATTTCATTTGTAATAGTTGAAAGTGTTTCAAAAATTTGAGTTGTAGAAATACCTGACTCTAGTGCTTTTTCATGATCAACTTCAAAAGATACTTTTCGGATAGGTTCAGTTATAGAAGTATCAATATCTACAACTTTATCAGTATTTTGGAAAAGTTTCTCCATATCTTTTCCAACCTTTTCTAATATTTCTCTGTTTGGACCTTTTATTTTAGCCATTAATGTTGAACGTACAGGTGGTCCTGGAGGATCTTCTAGTAATTTGAATTTAGTGTTTTTTAGTGTTTGGTAGAAAATTTGGTTACCAGTATTTGAATTTATTTTTTCTAGAATTTCTGTTCTAAGGTTATTCAAAATAGGAGTAGATTTTTCAGATCTTACTTCTTTGTTTATCAAATTAACCCTTAAAGTTGCCAGATAAGGTGCTATCCTGTCACCAGAACCCTTAAATAATCCATTGAAATCAACGACAGAAGCATCGCCAACAAAACTTTGAACTGATTTTATATTCGGATCTTCTAATAAAATATCATTGATAAATTTTGAGATTTTTTGGGTGGTAGGGAAGTTCGTATCACCTGGAGCATCTATGTATAAGAAAAACTGATTTTTGTCAGCAGATGGTAACATCTTGAAGTGTACAAATTTCAATATCGGGAAGCTGAAAACGAGGAAAAGAGCACTAAAAATACTTATTAAAAACCATCGTCTGAAAATTTTATTATCTAATATTTTATCTAAAAATATTTTATAATACTTAATAACATTATCAAAAAATCCTTTTTTTTGTTTACCTAAAATTTTACTATTTACTGGAAGGATAATATCTGCGAGAAATGGAGTTAAAATATAAGCAATAAGCATTGAAAAAATCAACGCTACTGGTAAGAAAAAAGATAATGGACCCATGTAATCACCCATCATTCCCGAAAGTTGTGAAGTTGGTAAAAATACAATTACAGACGTTAAAGTTGATAAAAATAAACCAATTCCTACTTCATTTACAGCTTCTGTGATAGCTTGTTTTTTTTGTGCGGCTAGAACTTTTTTACTATTTTTAGTTATTTTTTGTAGATGCCTGTAAATGTTTTCAACTACAACGGTTGCTGAATCCACTAGCAGTCCAAGAGACAAAATTAAGGCAAACAAAGTGATTCTGTTAATTGTTTTTCCATAAAAGTAGCCAATGATAAAAACACCAGCCATAGTTAATGGAATTGCAATTGCTACGATTGAAGCGGATCTAAGTCCCAAAAATAACCACAAAACAAAAGAAACTATAATTATAGAAATTATCAAACTCTGCATAAGCCCACCAATTGCTTTGTTTGCAACTTCGCCTTCATCTCGGAATATTTCATAATTAAGTTTAGAAAAATCCTTATTTTTCATAATAATATTTAATTCTGTGCGAATATCATTTACTACAGTTTGGGCATTGCTACCTTTTCTTTTTGCAACTGAAACAAAGACTATTCCTTTTTCTTTGAAATCCTTACTAGAAACAGAAACAATTGAGTTTTTTTCTTTATGTCCAAGTGAGATTTTAGCAACATCTTCTAATTTTATACCAGGAGTGATTATTATTTTTTTTGCCATCTCGGCATTTTGGAATTGTCCATTTACTTCAATTTCTAAATAGTTTTCTTGGTTTTTTATAGCTCCTGTTTTAAATCGCATGTTGTTGCTCAAAATAGCCTGTTTTATATCCGAAACGGAAACTTTTCTCATTTCCATTAGTCCTGAGTCTAAAACTATTTTTAGAACCCTAGATTCACCTCCGTGGATATCTATATTTGCAGTATTTGATACTTTTTTTAACTGATTCATAATTTGATAAGCCTTCACTCTAACCTGATTTTGTGAAAGATTTTCAGAACTAAAGCCAATTGTTAAAATTGGCACATCATCAGCTGAAATAGATTTGATTAAAGGATTCTGCATAAGTCCTTGTTTCATGTCTAGATTCCCTAAGATTTTATTGGTTAATTTAACCCTAGAATCTTCAAAATCCTCACCAACTTTAAATTGAACAAAAGATATTATCCGTCCACCATCCATTGATCTAGAAAATATTTTTTTTACACCAGGGATATCTGAGATTTTTTCCTCTAATTCTCCAGCAATGAATGTTTCAACTTCATCGGCAGAAGCACCTGGGAAATCTATGGTTACAGAAAAAGCTGGCATAGATATATTTGGGTTGTATTGCTTTGGGGTTAATCTGTAAGAAAGTATCCCAGCAAATATAAGTCCAACTAGAATAAGTATCGTCAAGGGACGATTTTCTAAAAAAAATTTAGTGATTTTACCTGCAAAATTTAATTTCATTATTCTTGAATTATTTGTATTTCATCAGAAATTCCATCGAAACTTATTTCAACTTTATTTTTTTCTTCCTCCAAGATCTCTATAGGAATTATTTTTTTGTCACTAGTTGTTATAGTAGCCCCATTGAAATCAAAATTTATAAAATTCCTGGGAACAAAAAATGTTTTTCGAGGTTGTGTTTCTATTTTAATCCTTGTGAAAAGTCCTATTTTCAGGTTTTCTAAAGAAAGTTCATTGTTATTAAAAGTTATTTCTATTCCTAATTTTCTTGTTTTTATATCAAGTGATGGATTTATTTTAGATATTTTTCCAGTAAATTTTTGATCCAATCCATCAACAGAAATATTTACAGGCATATCTTTTTTAACAATTCCAACAAATTTATCAGCAATATTTGTTTTTATTTTAAAACCAGAAACATCAGCAATACGA
>CAZBBI010000065.1:0-4993 GCA_964490135.1 uncultured Candidatus Peribacteria bacterium | reverse complement strand
GATTTACATTTCATCGGGGGAAAATCGCCGTAAATCTCGCCCCAGCTGATTTAAAAAAACACGGCCCCAGGTTTGATTTATCAATTGCCTTGGGGATACTTCACTGTTTAGGGGAAGTAAAGATTCCTGAAAATAACTCAAAGCAGATTTTTTTAGGAGAACTTGGATTTTCTGGAGAATTACGACCTATTACTGGAATTTTACCAACAGTATCTGGCGCTCGTGATATAGGGTTTGAAGAAATTTTTGTCCCAGAGGGAAATATTTCAGAAGCTTCGATTATTCCCGATATAAAAATATATTCAGTCCGCACTCTTCAAGAGCTTATTAATCACCTCAATGGCTTTGAGGAGATTACACCAACCCCAACAAAAGAACTTAAACCTCAAGACTTTTCCAAAGAACTTGATGACGATTTAAAATTTATTAAAGGAAACGAACACGCTAAAAGAGCTATGGAAATTGCTGCTGCAGGAGGACACAATATTCTTATGAGTGGACCACCTGGATCAGGTAAAACTATGCTCGCTAAAGGATTTTCTACAATTTTACCACAATTAACCGTAGAAGAGGCTCTTGAAATTACAAAAGTTCATTCTATCGCAGGACTTACCAATGAAAAAAATCCTATACTTTTTAATCGTCCGTTCCGAGTTGTTCATCATACAGCTTCTGGAGTAGCAATTGTTGGAGGCGGAAATCCTCCGCGACCAGGGGAAATTTCATTGGCTCATCGTGGAATTTTATTTTTAGATGAATTTGCAGAATTTGGACAAAAAACACTAGAAGTACTAAGACAACCGCTTGAAGATGGTAATATAACAATTTCACGTGCATCTGGAACCATACAATTTCCCGCTAAATTCATGTTAGTAGCGGCAATGAATCCTTGTCCATGTGGTTATGTTTCTGATCCCAAAAAAGAATGTGTTTGCTCTCCTTTTCAAATCCAGCGATACCAAAATAAAATCTCCGGACCACTCCTAGATCGTATTGATCTTCATATTGAAGTTCCTCGGGTAGAGTTTGATAAACTAGCCGATATGACCGAAGGAGAGGACTCTCGTGCGGTTAGAAATCGAGCGCAAAAAGCTCGTAATATACAAATAGAAAGGTTTTCTTCAAATGGAATAACATCTAACGCCGAAATGAAATCATCTCTTGTTCGTAAATATTGCATCTTGGACAAAGATTCTGAAAATTTAATGAAAAGAGCCGTTACCCAAATGAATCTTAGCGGACGGGCTTTTTACCGAATTTTAAAACTCGCTCGAACAATCGCCGACCTATCCAATACCAAAAACATTGAAATCAATCACATTGCCGAGGCTATTCAGTACAGAGAAAAACAAGAGGATTAAATCTTTTTAGTCATATACGTACATTTTTCCTCGTACCCAAATTTACGATAATATTCTCGTGTTCCAACTCCCGCAATAATAGTCATTTTAGACATACCCCATTCTTCTTTGGCGATACGCTCAGCTTCGATTATTAATTTACGACCAAGTCCACGATGTTGCCCAAGTCCTTCCCCTTTCCCAACAGAAATTTCTCCTCCATAACTATGAACTTCTCGAATCAGAGCCGCATCCTTAAAAACTGATTTAAAATTTTCAAATTGTTGTCCGCTTGGTTTTCGTAATCGCAAAAGTGCAAAAAGATGTTTTTCGTCTTTTGTTTCAAAACTAAGAAACACTTCTTTCCCAGCTGAAGCGTCATAATCTCGTCTTTTTAAAACAGGTATGCCCAAATCCTTTTCCCCTTTTTTAAACCCAACTTCTCTTGCCCGAATATCTCGAAACAAATTATTGTTTTTGTCTAAATCATGTTCGTCATAAAATTTGTCTCCAACAATTTCTCGCAATTTTTTGGGTTGTGAGGTTAGTATCTGCCTCAAATTACTAAACTTTGCGCCACCTAAGATACTAGAAGCAGGTATATCTCTCATAAGTCGCATAATTCTTGTCCATTCTGGTACAAAAGTTTGCCACTGAACGAGTAATTTTATAAGTTCAGCGTCATCATAAGGCTTGTAATCTCCCTTTTCCCACCATTTTTTCAGTTCAGCAGTTTCCAGTACGACACACGGATAAATTTTAACAAAATCTGGGCAAAAATCTGGATTTCCGAAAATTTCTTTCATCCAAACAAGATCTTTTTCAATTGTAGTTCCCGGTAACCCCGGCATCAGATGAAAACACACTTTAAACCCAAAATCTTTCATCAGTTTCATCGCTTTTGCTACATGTTTCCGAGTATGTCCTCGTTTAGTCAGCTTGGAAACTTCGTCATCAAGAGTTTGAACCCCTATTTCAATACGCGTACAACCGTATTTTCGCATCCGAACTAACTCTTTTTCTGTAATAAAATCTGGACGAGTTTCCAATGTCAAACCTATAATTCTATGTTCAGTTGTTTCGTTAGCTTTTTGTAATTCCGTTAAGCCACTGGACACTCCCTCATTTGCTGCTCGAAAAACCTCCCGCACATACCAATTCTGATAATTATGTGGCAAAAAACTCCAGGTTCCTCCCATAACAATAATTTCTAGTTTTGAAACAGGATGACCAGATTCTTGCATGGCAATAATTCTATTTTTAACCTGATCGTATGGATGAAATTTATTTCGCAACGCCCTTGCTGCGGCTGGCTGATTAGCCATATATGATTTTGGCATCCTGTCTTCTGTAGGACAATAAACACATTGTCCAGGACAAGGATAAGGTTTGGTAAGTATCCCAATTGGAGAAACCCCTGAAACCGTCCTAACAGATCTTTTTTGAAGCAAAGTTTGTAGTTTTGTTGGTAAATCAATGTTATGCTTTTTAGCTATAACAGTTAATTCTCTGTTCAAAATATTTCCAATTTTCATTCGCAAGGAAAAATCATTCTTCATATTAGCTAACTCTTTAGCACTTTTTGGAATGTTTTTTTGTAATTCTTTCAAAAATTGTAATACCAATTTTTCATTAGAAATTTTTTGACGAATACCAAATACTTTTATTTTTTTCATAGCCTGTATGCTGATCTTATAGTTATTTCCAACAAAAAAGCAATTACGAGAAGTAATTGCTTTTTAATTTAATTGTCCTCGTTGGAGGGACTAACAAGTTAAAACACTACCTGCTAATCAATGTTCCAATATTAAACCCTGGTGGCGTAAGATTTCGCACCTTCCCGTCTGGACGAATTACTGTGGCATGTTTGTTTCTATCACAACCACCCGCTTTTGAGGCTGCACAAGTAAGTTTTTGATCATAAACCGGTACCTTTGGAGTATACCTTCTCAGCCAATGAAGATCATATTTAATAGCAGCATTAAGCCCGTCATCGGTATTTGGAACAGGCCCCCAAGGTGTTTTGTTTTGTCCTAACCCAGTCATTTCATCCATAACTCCACCAAGTGTGTTTTTAGTTAAAACTGTTCCGACAATAAGCAATTGCATTGGAAGATTTTTAGTTCTATTCATAACTCCAGTAATACTAGATCTATCTGGATTTGGAATTGTTCCTTCTCCACTATAAATAGTTGTTAAAAGCGAACCTTCTGCAAAATAAGTTCCAACAATGTGTCTAACCTCTGGCGTTATATAAATGTTCCCAATATCTGGGCCAAGATTATATGGTGGCTGAGGTGTATGTGCTTTTGAATTAATCAAAATAATTCCCAAACTGTCTTCTAATTCGTCTTGTGTCCAATAATACATATCCTTATCAATAAGGATATTGGCATCTTTCACTATAATTGTTCCTTTCCCTGTAAAACTACCTCCCAACTTAACAAGATTAGTAGCACTATTTTGTCCATTTCCTTCAAAATATAAAACATTATTTCCTTCTGTAAAAGTCCATCCACCCTCTAAATTAGAATTAGTAGGGCTTTGCGACTCAATCCCTCGTATTAATTCATATGAATTTCTAGTAATATCTTCACGAATATCTTGAGCAGAAATCCCTCCCATTTCAATTATTCCAGATCTACCCGCAGCGGAATCTACAATAAAGGAATAATCATCTTTTTCTCCCAAAATATCTCCTTCAATATCTGCTTCAATTTTAATAATTTCTATCTTAGCATCATTAAACCATGCTGGTTTATCTCCATCAAATAATGAATCATCAAATAAAGAGTTTCCATCTCCTAAATCATTTCCAAGATTACCTCCTGGATAAATTACTTCTTTTGTTCCTACCCGAGTATTAATTTTAGAAGAAAAAGCGAAATTAGGTGCTTTAATTGCTCCACCAGAAGGGAGCGGGTGAGTTTGAGTTAACTCTGAACCTTCACTTCTAGAACAATATGTTCCTGCTGGACAAAACTTAACTGTTCTCTCTTGCGTACTACCATCTTTTCCATAATTTACATCCACAAATCCAATACCAGAAAGCATATGAGCCTTAACCAGAACATTATAATTTGTTGGTAAAGTTTTAGACAAAAGATACCCACCAGAGCCACCTGTATTAGCATAAACAAAGAAAGGAAACTCTTGTCCAAATTGTAATTCTATATTTTGACCAGTCATTCGTGTCAAAACATTAATAAATCCTATATTATTTGGATCTGTATCTAATTTATTAACCATGTATCCATAAACTATTGGCTTAAAATGAAGTGATTTTTCAAACACTACTATGTCTTTCACTGTATCGTTCTCCGTTCCATCTGGATTTATTGATGGTCCAGTAAACTCAAAGCTTGCTGTTTGTCCTATTACTTCGCCCAACCCATCGGTTTCTTCTATTAACATAGAAGCTCCTCCAAATCCATGAATAACTTTTACAGAAGGCAAATATGAGTGCAATGCAAATGTGTTTTCACCAAACACTTCTGTATTATAATTCCATATTTGTTTTTTTGAATTATTTGTAATCTTACCTGAAGATACATTTGAATCAAAACTTAAACCCTCTTCAAAGCCACTAATTTCTCCTGTTTGTGTTAAATCATAAACTAACTTACTTGTATCTTGATCTGGTATACTTACTT
>CAZBBI010000064.1:0-5249 GCA_964490135.1 uncultured Candidatus Peribacteria bacterium | reverse complement strand
TATCTTAAAGGAGAAATATAATGAGTAAAAAAAGAAGACCTGCGGCAAAGAAAACACACAGAAAAAATTTTAGAAAGACAAGAAGTGGGAATGTTGACCGAAAGTTTTACTCTAAAGAAGATATCTTCCTTTCTAGAATAGCTAGTATACTTCAAGTTTCTAAGAATGAAACTAAACATATATTCTGTCAAAGAGCTAGAACTACAATTAGATTGAACCCCCTAAAAGGTAACACTCAAAGAACTTACAAAAGTTTAGATAGTAAGGGATGGCAATTACAAAAGATTAGTGGTTTTAGTCAAACATACTTTGTAAACAACAAAGATAAGAAAGAACTAATTAGATAAAATTGTTACGTTTAAAAAGACAAAACCTATATCAATAGTTTTTGTTTTTATTGTGATTATTTTGATTTAAAACTCTGGGTATTTGAAACAATATTCATATTTGTTTAAAGCGAGTTTATTGGAAGCACCAAGAACTGAGTTTACTGGAACAGTGAGTCCTATAGAAAAAGTCCCAAACTGGTTAGATCTTACAGACGCGGAACGTTTGATGACTTATGATCAAATACCAAAATCAAAATTTATTAATATACCGGAGTACAAAATTTCTGATTTTCAGAGTGGAATGGCTTGGTCATCAACAAATGGGAAACAAAGAAATTCTTATATAACATATCCTGTTCCAAATCTTGGTAACTATAAATTAGATGGAACTGAAAATAGCGGTTCCCATCCAGGAATAGATATAAAAGCACCAATTGGAACTCCAATAAGAGCGATTGCAAATGGAGTTGTTTATAAAACAGGAAATCAAGTTACTGGGTTTGGTCAGTTTGTATCAATTATTCATAATAGAATAGGAGAGCCTAAAATTACGATGTATTCCAATTATGCTCATATGTCTAAAATTTCAGTGAATGATGGGCAAACAGTAAAAAAGGGACAAATTATTGGTGAAGTTGGAAATACTGGTATGGCGACAACTCCACACCTACATTTCCAATTAGATACGGAAGATGCACCATTCCATCCATATTGGCCTTTTGGTTGGGAGGATGTACAAAACGCAGGTTACAGGTCTTATTTCGAAGCAGTTAAACAAGGAGTAGGGAAGTCTAATGCCAAAAAATATACAATCCATCCCATAGATTTTATTGTGAAATACGAAGATTATCATTCAATTGAAAATTTAGTGGCTTCTACTGAAATACAGGTGATTCCAGAAAAAAAAGATGAACCAATGAAAACTGCGGCTCAAAAAGAAGTTCCAATAGAAGATAAAGTAGTAGCTCCTAAGGAAGCTCATAAAGAAGCTCCTAAAAAAAATCCAAAAGAAATTTCAAAAGAAGTTCCAGAAAAAGGTTCTGAAAAAACCACTGAAAATCATATCATTAGAAAAGGCTCAATGAGTTTTGATGTAGATAAGAATTTTACTCCGGGTAAGCCAAAAACGGTAGAAGTTTATATTGATAAAGATTTTTTGGTTGCAGCAGCAGGAATAGAAATTTCTTCTACCCTAAAAACTAGAGCAACAATAACTCCAGAAAAACTTTATGAAAAAGATTTTAAAGATGGTGTTGCAAACATAGTTGTGGAAACCGATTCACAAAATGCGTTTAAACTAGTCGCTAAAGGAGATTTTGGAGAAATTAAATCAAATAGTTTGCGACCACAAGTCTTCAGCGATGTTCCAAGTGATCATATTTATCATACGGCTATTGTAGATTTGAAAAATAAAAAAATAATTAATGGTTATGCTGATGGAACATTTAAACCAGAAGACAGTTTAAATAGAGCCGAATCTTTAAAAATAATTCTTGTTTCTAACGATATTTTGGTTGAAGGTTCGTCTTTAGAATTTAAAGATGTTAAATCTAAATCTTGGTATTTTAAATATGTTGGGACTGCTCTCAAAAAAGGAATTGTGAAAGGATATGAGGATATGACTTTTAGACCAGGAAATATGGTTACACGTGCTGAGTTTATAAAAATGGCTATCCTGTCTAGTGGAAAAACTCCGGCAGAAAATGTCAGAGAACAACCTTATCCTGATGTAAAAATAAAAGCTTGGTACGCTAAATATTTTCAATTCGCTAAAAAATATGAATTATTAAAAGTTGGAAATGGGATTATTATTTTACCAAACGAACCGATAACTCGAGGAGAAGCTGCGGATATAATTTACAGATTAGGTAGATTGAAATAATTTAGTTCCCAAAATCTGGATTTTTGGCTAGATATTCAGCCATTGATTGTGTGAATTTAATAGCTTCAAGTAGATCTCGCATACTAGAGTTATGGATGTATTTATGGAACCGATATCCTACTCTTGCGAGTTTTTCTTCATGTAATGATCGGTATTTTCGGGAAACATTGGCAGTGATGAAATATTTTGTTTTTGTTTTTTGAAGAGTTAGAAACTCAGATTGTTTAACTTGGCACCAGAGATGTTGGCTCAAGAAATTATTTTTTTTAGACCCACCACTACAATTATTTTCAACGATATTACATAATTCATTAAAACGAGAATTGTATGTTCGTATGTCTTGAGTGATCATTTTTATTGTATGGGTTGGATGAGCAATATTATCCTCAAATATCTCTTTTAACTGATCATCGAATTTAGCATTTATTTCATGAATATGTTTTGGGCCCTCTTTTTCAAAAAAAATATCTTCTTTACAAGTTTCTTCATCAAAAAGTTCACTAGGATATTCTGGATATTCTAATGGTGCAGCAAAAGCGGTGCTACTCAGTAACACCATAACAATAAATGATAAATAATGAATGATAAATTTTTTGATTGTTGTCATCCTGAACTTAAAACTTAAACTAATATTGTGAAGGATCTATTGATAGACTGAGATTCTTCGCTGTTTTTCATTAAACATTAAGCTCAGAATGACAGTTATTTTTTAGATATCCAAATCTTTTACATTTGCTGCGTGAGTTTGGATAAACTTTCTTCGTGGTGGAACTTCGTCACCCATCAAAACTTTAAATACATGATCGGCTCGTTCAGCATCGTCAACTGTTACTTGTGCCATTGTTCGTGTTAATGGATCCATAGTTGTTTCCCACAATTGGTCTGGATTCATCTCTCCAAGTCCCTTGTATCGTTGGATATTGTCTCCTTTTACATCGTGTTCTTTTTGGATAACTTCCTTTTCTTCATCAGTCATTGCATACCAATTTTGTTTTCCTTTTTGTAATTTATAAAGAGGAGGTTGAGCAATAAATATGTTTCCACTTGTTACAAGTTCTTTAAAATGTCGGAAAAATAAAGTCAGTAAAAGAGTTCTAATATGAGAACCATCGACATCGGCGTCGGTCATTATTACAACTTTTTTGTATCTGAGTTTTGAGATATCAAAAGTCTCTCCAATAGCTGTTCCCAGGGCAACAACTAAAGATTTTATCTCATTATTTGCTAGCATCCTATCAAGTCTTGCATGTTCTGTATTCAATATTTTTCCACGAAGTGGTAGAATTGCTTGAGTATGTCTATCTCGTCCCTGTTTGGCAGATCCACCGGCACTATCTCCCTCAACAATGAATAATTCAGAATCATAAGGATCTTTGGAAGCACAATCGGCTAATTTACCTGGAAGAGTTAATCCATCCAAGGCACCTTTACGGATAACTGTGTCTCGCGCAGCACGAGCAGCTAGACGAGCACGTGTAGCTAAAGCACATTTATTAACAATAGATTTTGCATCATGTGGGTTTTCTGACAAAAATTCAGTAAATTTAGCTGAAAAAAGTTTATCAGTAATCCCTCGTACTTCGGAGTTTCCAAGTTTCCCTTTAGTTTGTCCTTCAAATTGTGGTTCAGGAACTTTTACAGATAAGATTGCAGTAAGTCCTTCTCTTACATCTTCATGTGTAAAGTTTGGATCTTTTTCTTTCAACATTCCATTTGTTCGAGCGTATTTATTCATTACTCGAGTCAAGGCCATAGAAAATCCAGTTAAATGTGTTCCTCCTTCTGGATTGGTAACATTATTTGTAAAACAAGAAATATGTTCTCGGAATTCTTGTGTATATTGCATAGCAACCTCTACAAAAACATCATCCAATTCACCCTCAACGGCAACTACTGGACCAATACGTTCTCGTTCAGCATTTAAATGCCTTACGAAACTTGAAATACCACCTTCAAAATAAAATTCACAAGCATTGTGCTTATCTTTACGTTCATCGAAAAATGAAAGAGTAATTCCTTTTGTTAGGTAGGCTTGTTCTCGTAATCGTTTTTTAATAAGTTTAAAATCGAAATCTAATGTTTCAAAAATAGTATCATCTGGCCAAAACTGAACAAATGTTCCATTCTTTTTTGAATCAGCTATTTTTTTAAGTGGCTCGGCTGGGTCTCCTCTTTCAAAAGCAACAAAATATTTCCCTCCATCTCGTTCAACGGTCACTTCTGTACGAACAGAAAGAGCGTTTACAACAGAGACTCCAACTCCATGTAAACCTCCTGAAACTTTATAACCACTACCACCAAATTTACCACCAGCATGCAAAACAGTAAGTACTGTTTCAACAGCTGAAATTCCAGTTGTGGGGTGTTTTTCTACAGGGATACCTCGTCCATTATCACTTACAGAACAAGATCCATCTTCATGAATACGGATATTAATCTGATCACAAAATCCTGCCATAGCCTCATCTATTGAGTTATCTATGACTTCCCAGATTAGATGATGAAGCCCTCGAGCATCGGTTGATCCGATATACATTCCAGGTCGCTTTCTTACAGGGTCTAATCCTTCTAAAACTTGAATATCGGAAACATTGTAATCGTCTGTCATTTTTTTAATTTAAAGATTATTTCGTTTAATTATGTCTTATATTCCTTGTAATTGTGCTAACCCATCAACTATTCTAAAAATACTTATGAATAAATAAACTTGAATAATTAACATTAATAACATCAAAAGACTAACAACTAATTGCTGTTTTTCTGTTGCAAACATCTCACGGGGAAGAAGTAAAGAACTATGTTTTGTTTTTTTTGTATTTATTTTGGGTGACATTTTTAATTTGGGTTAAAATTAAGTCGGGCTAATTCTAAATGAAAAATTTAAATTCGACAAAAAGAAAATGAAAAATATAATTTTGTAGAAATTACTTAATTTAATAATTCAAAATATTATGGGACTTTTAGGACAAATGGGCGATATGTACAAACTTCAGAAGGAAGCTAAGAAGATTAAAAAAGAATTAGCGAAAACACATATT
>CAZBBI010000063.1:0-5260 GCA_964490135.1 uncultured Candidatus Peribacteria bacterium | reverse complement strand
TTCGAAAGAGTCAGAATCTTTAATAAAAGATGAAACTCCTATAACAAACAAAGAATACGAAGATCCAAAAGAAAAGATTGATGATATTTAAACTTTTGATTTTTGTTTTTTTCCTAACAGCAATTCCATTGAAAACACAGAAACAAGAGTGGTTATGAATGCAATTAAAATTAGGATAGAAAATACTTCTTTTCCTATAATCCCCTCTTTAAACCCAATAGAAGCTATAATAAGTTCCACAGCTCCTCGACTATTCATTACAACTCCAATAAGTAAAGAATCTTTTTTGTTTATTTTTTGAAACAATGCCATTCCTCCCGATCCTATAATTTTTCCAAAAATAGCTACAAACAAGATTGATAAGAAAAACCATGGTACAGTTTTTATAGCTAAGAAATCTAAATGAAAAGCTAGACTAGCAAAGAATATAGGACCTAAAAAACTATAACTTAATCCATATATCCTGTCTTCTATTTTTTTATAAACTTTTTCATTTACAAGTTCTTCTCTAATAAATAATCCTGCTACAAATGCGCCTAATACAATATGTAATCCTATTGCCTGTGCGATTAACCCTAAAAACAAAGCCACTATGAGTGTTAAAGAAAATCCTTTGTTCACAAGAAATTTAGGAATATATCTTGATACTTTATGTCCAATGAAAAATAAAGCTGCAAAAAAAGCTACACTTTTAAATAAAATAAAAAACGCCTCCTTATAATTTATAAAACCTTCTTTGTGAAAAGTTAAAATTATAGAAAATAAAATTAAAACAATAATATCATCAATAACAGCTGCTCCTAATGTTGTGCTAGCTACATTTGTTTTTTGTATTTTATAATCTTTAAATAAACGTGCTGAAATAACTATCGCTGTAGTTGAAAGTCCTAAACCTAAAAAGAGAGAGCTTTCAACATCTTGTCCAAACCATCTAGATACAAAATATCCCCCTATAAAAGGTAATAAGATTCCACCAATTGCAATTAAAAAGGATTGTTTAGACGAATGTAAAAACTTTTTTGGATTTGTTTCCAATCCCGCATGTAGCATAAGGAAAAAAATTCCTAACTCCCCTAAAATCGTAATAATTTCACTTTCAGGGTCTACTAAATTAAAAGCTAATGGCCCAACTATAATACCTCCTATTAACTCTCCAAATATAACAGGTAATCCAAGTCCTTTGAAGATTTTCCCAAAAACCCAAATAACAACCATCAAAATGAGGAGTGTTTCAAAGTTTTCCATTTTTATTTAATATTGAATAATACAACTAGACTATAACACTAAATTATATAATTATCATAATCTAAATTAATTGTAACACCCTAGACATATTTTTTATCTTTGACTTTTATTTTCTAAAAACATAAAATTTGAAATGATTTTATAGTTTATATATTTATTAATCCAATATCTTACAATGAAAATGAAATTACTTGGTTACATGTTAATCTTTAGTTTATTTGTCTTAACTGGCTGTGAAGAAGGTGATTTAACTCCTGAACAAGCCAAACAAGTTGAAATACTAAAACGACTTGAGCAACAAGCGGAAGTTCAAACAAAAATCAATGAAATAACAAAAAGAATAGAAGCTTTAAACGAAGAAGATAAGGAGGAGGAAGAAGAAACAGCAAAGGAGGATGGCGAAATGAAAGAAGAACAAAACAAGGAAGAAGAAACTCCGAAAGCAGATGCTCCTGCTGATAAAAAAGAAGACTCTGATGATTCTGGTAAAAATAAAGAACTTGAAGAGTTATTAGAACAATTAGAAGAATTAAAAGAACAGATGAGAAATTCTGGAGGAACACCTGAGACAGACACTACACCAGTAGCTGATGAACGTGATCCTTCTAATTGTACTTTTAATGGTGAAATATTAACTCATGGTCAGTCTAAAAATTATTACAACAATCAAACCGTTCCTCATGGTAGTTCTTGCCAAGGAGAAGTACGAGTCTGTAATGATGGGATAATGAGTGGAAATGCTAGTTATCAATATTCAGCTTGCTTAGTTACCGATGCTAGTCCTGCTGCAACAGTCGAAACAGATGCTTCATGTAATTTTGGAGGAGAAACACTTTCTCACGGTCAATCTAAAACTTATTACCAAGATCAAACAGTTTCTCATGGTAGTTCTTGTCAAAGTCAAGAACGATCATGTAATGATGGAACGATGGAAGGTAATGTAACTTATCAATATACCAATTGTTCAGTTGAAGCAGCACCAGTTGTTGCCACTGCTAATTGTAGCTTAAGTGGTGCCACTGTTAATCATGGGAATTCTGGATTCTTTTATAGTAGTGCGAATGTTCCGTTTGGAATAGCTTGTAATACCGTAAGACAAGAACGAACGTGTAACAATGGTACTCTTTCTGGTGATGACTCTTATAATGAAATAAGTTGTGCAGTAGAACCTGAAGCCGATGGCGGAGGAATGAGTCCTGGTGACTTTGAAGCTCCCGATTTAGGTATCCCTGATGGTGTTTTCGATGGAGGAATCCCTGATTTTCAACTGTTAACTAATCCATGCTCACTAGATGGTATTGAAGTTTTACATGGAGATTCTCACTATTTTTATAATACTGAAAATGCTCCATTCTTCCCTGGATGTATTATGCGCAACCAAGAAAGAACATGTAATAATGGTACACTTTCTGGAGATAATACTTTCAAGTACGATGATTGTATAACTGCCTCTCTCAATTTACCAGATTCTTGTACACTTGATGGTGCCACGGTTACTCATAACAGTTCTAAAATGTTTTATGCTAAAAAAACAGTAAATTTTGGGCAAAGTTGTAATGATTACAAACAAGGACGAACTTGTGATGATGGAACTTTAAGCGGTAATGCTTCATATAAATATGCATCTTGTTCCATAAGTGTTATTCCTGATGATATTCCCGATGGAATCATTGGTGGTGGAATTGATTTTGAAGAACTTACACCTGTAAACATGAGCTGTTCACTTGACGGTGTAACGGTTAGTCACGGTAATTCTCGTGTTTTTTATGACACTGAAACAACTTCAGCTATAAGTGTTGGATGTTTCGTTCATATGATGGAACGAACTTGTAATAATGGATATTTAAATGGTATTAGCTCGTATAAATATGCTACTTGTGAAAAAGACGAATTTAACCTACCAGGACTACCTGTAGAAGCTCCATCTGCATGTGAGCTTGATGGTGTAACGGTTGATCACGATGCAAACCATATATTTTATTCTGTAACACAAGCTCCATCTCTAGGAGTATGTTCTTCTTATGACCAAGTAAGAACTTGTGATGATGGAGTGCTTTCTGGATCTAGTACTTATAAATATAATGATTGTGAAGAAAGTACAATGGTCCTACCAGATTTTGGTGATACATTTATCCCAGTTGGAACCTTTGAACCAATACTAACTACACCTCTTACAATTCCAGTTGTACCAATTCCAGTTGGTCCTATCCCTGGTCTCTAAAATAGGTAATAGAGTTTAAAAAAAAACACCCAGTAAAATTACTGGGTGTTTTTAATTATGTAGAAATATTATTTTCTTATATTTTTAATCTTATCAGAAGCTTGTTTTCTAACATTCTTAAATTTTTCACTAGCTTCTTTTTTTAAATTATCAGCTGCTTGTTTAGCATTTTCAGATAATTCGTTTAATTTTTCTTGTGCTAATTCTTTGCCTTCTTCTGTTAATTCCTTTGCTCCTTCGACAAAATCATCAAACTGTTCTTTGCCCGTAGACAAAACTTCTTGTAATTCTTTACTATTTTCTGCCCAATTAGTAACAAACCCCCTTGCCTCTAAATCAACTTTTTTTCCTTCTTCAAAAAGTGTTTTCCAGGGATTGTCTGATTTCTTGAGATCTTGTCTTAATTTCTTACCTGGCTTCTGAGCAAAAAGCATACCATAAAGAGCTCCAACGGTTGCCGCAAACAAAAATTTAATAAATCCTTTCATTGTCATTGTGGTTAAGTTACATTTAAGTTTTACATTAAGTCTATTTTTTTGTAAAATGTTTGAGCTTATTTTTATACTTTCTTTAGAAAAAATTTAATATGAAAACAGACGTTATCGTACTTTGTGGTTCCGAGGGTGATTTCCCCTTTGCTGAAAACAAAATCGTAGCACCTCTAGAAAAAAAAGATATAACAGTTGAACTCTTTGCTGCTAGCGCTCATAAAGAACCAAAACGAGCCTTAGAAATCATTGAAAAATTTGATAACGGGAAAACAGTATTTGTAACTATTGCAGGACGATCAAATGCATTAAGTGGATTTGTCGGTGCAAATTCAAGTTGTGTAACTATTGCCTGTCCGCCTTTTGTAGACAAAATAGATTTCATGGTAAATATAAATTCAACACTACAAATGCCCAGTAAAACACCTGTTCTAACTGTAATTGATCCAGGTAATTGTGTACTAGCCGTTGAACGCATTGTGAAATTGAATAAAAATTAATTTTAAACTATTTATGGTAAAAACTTTTCGAGCCCCAACCGGAACTTTTGATTTTCTACCTGATGATCATGATTATTTTACTTTTATTAAAAAAGTTATTCGTCATAGATTCAGGCAAGCTGGATTTCGAAGAATTTCAACCCCAATATTTGAAGAAACTGAAGCTTTTGCCGAAGCTTTAGGACAAAATACTAAAATTGTCAGCCAAGAACTTTATACTTTTTCTGATAGAACTGGTAGAGATTTCTCTTTACGACCAGAAATAACAACTGGTATCATAAGAAGTTTCATCCAGAATGAAATGGACACACAAGCTCTTCCTGTCGAATTATACTATGTAGAACCTTGCTTCCGTTTTGAAAGACCTAATCAACGAACTCGTCGTCAATTTTGGCAATTTGGCGCTGAAGTTTTAGGTGAATCAGATCCATCTATTGATGCTCAGATGATTTATCTCGGACATAGAATTTTAAAAGATTTGAAAATTAGAAATGAATGTGAACTTAAAATAAGTACAATTGGGAACCCTGAAGATAGAGCAGAATTTTTTGAAGCTTTAGCTAATTTTTATGCTGGAAAAGAAAGAAGTCTTACTCCAGAAACTCGTGAAAAATTAGAACAAAAAAAATATTTAGAATTATTACAACCTAGGAGTGAAGATGAAGAAATTTTAATCGGACTTGCACCTAAAATTACTGATTTTTTATCAGCAGAATCAAAAGCTTTTTTTGATGAGGTTTTAGGATATTTAAATACTTTTGATATAGACTACAAAATTGATTATTCACTTATTAGACCTATCGATT
>CAZBBI010000062.1:0-5290 GCA_964490135.1 uncultured Candidatus Peribacteria bacterium | reverse complement strand
TGAACCTTCTTAGACGATATGACTATGTTTTTAAATCGGATTATTTATTCAAAGTTTGTATAAAATAAAAAAATAGCCCGACCGAAGATTTGGTGGGCAAATTCCTCAAAGGGTTTGAGTATTACTTACCAAATCATGTCTCTTATATGAGAGAAAACAAGAAATGAAAATGTATGTAGAGTTCTCATTAACTTATATAACGAAGATAATTTTTATTTGTTACAAAAAAAACTTATTTTTTTTAAAAAATAATATAAAATAGTTTTTGATGAAAAAAATAGTTTTACTTGGTGCAACGGGTAGTATTGGGACATCTACATTAGAGTTAGTGAGGAAAAATCCTGATAAATTTCAAATAGTTGGAGCATCTGCTCATAGTCAATTCTCTCAATTAGAGAAATTAGCGCAGGAGCTTAATATTGAGAATCTATTTGATAGTAGAGGTGATTATGATTTTGTAGAATTTCTAAAAAAATGTGAGCCAGATATCGTTTTGAACGCTGTGACGGGATTTGCAGGACTTAAATTTTCACTGGAAACACTTAAGCAAAAAATACCTTTAGCATTAGCAAATAAAGAAAGTTTAGTTACTGGTGGAAAAATATTGATGGATTTATCTAGAGAAACTAAAACTCCAATTATTCCGGTGGATTCAGAGCACTCTGCAATTTTTGAATGCTTAATAAAAAATACAAGTGATAGTTCCTCCCCTGGACAGGGGCGGTTAGGAGGGGTAGATAACAAAGGAAACTTATCTTATAAACCTTATCACAAAATCCTCCTCACTTGTTCTGGTGGACCATTCTTCGGGTATACACGAGAAGAATTAACACAAGTGACAAAAGCTCAGGCTCTAAAACACCCAAATTGGGATATGGGAGCAGGGATTACGATAGATTCAGCAACTTTAGCGAATAAATGTTTAGAATTTTTTGAAGCAATGCATCTCTTTGGCGCAACAAAAGATCAGATTGAAATTGTGATTCACCGAGAGTCTATTGTTCATTCGATGGTAGAATTTGAAGATAGTTCAATTTTAGCTCAACTGGCTCCACCAAATATGGGATTACCAATTGGTATGGCTTTAAATTATCCTAATAAATCTGATTACTCTTTGCCTCGTCAAGATTTTAGAAATTTGAATTTATCCTTTAGGCAACCAGATAAAGAAGTTTTTACAACGCTTAAATTATTAGATATTTGTGCAGAAAATATGGAAAATTTTCCAATAGTTTTTAATGCTGCAAAAGAAGTATTAGTGTCGCGATTTTTACAGGAAAAAATACATTTTATAGACATTTTTGATGGTTTAGAGAAAATTATTAATGAGACAAAGTTAGAAAAAGTTGATAGTATTGAGAAGATTTTGGAAATTGATAAAAAAACTAGGAAAATAATTTTATGAAAAACGTAGCAGTGATCGTTGCCGCAGGAAATTCTTCTAGATGTGGATTTGATAAATTGTTCACAAAAGATTTCGGTATTCCGGTTATAGAGCAGACACTTGCAATATTTCAGGAATCAAAAGAAATAGATGAAATTGTATTGGTACTTTCTGCTAAAAATTTTGGAGAAGGATCTTTGTTGAGGGAAAAATTTCAGAAAATAGAAAAAGTGTTACTCGGAGGGGAGGAAAGATATTTTTCGGTAAAAAATGCTATTGAGTATCTTCGAGCGAAAAAATCTGAAAATATTCGTGTGATTGTTCATAATGGAGCAAATAATAACTTAAAGTTGCTAGAATTAGAAGAGGGGATCTCTTTATCAGAAACAAAGAAAAATATAATATTTGGCTATTTTACGCCAAATTCTGTGAAAAAAGTTATAGATGGTAGAGTTATGTCTTTCTTAGACAGAGAAACAATATTTGAAACGCAAACACCGCAAATATCAAATTTAGATACTTTTATTAAATCAATTAAGACAATAGAAACCGATAGTAGTGCTATAAAGAAAAAATTACCAAAAGATGAAGCAGAGCTTTTACGTAATATTGGGGAAGAAATTTATGTATATGAGTGTTCTCCATGTAATGCAAAAAAGACTTTTGCTTCAGATTTTAAAATAAATGAGAACTTTAGAATCGGGACTGGGATTGATTCTCATGGATTTACAAAGATATTTAATAACAAAAAGCCAATTGTACTTGGTGGAGTTGCTATACTAGAATCAGAAAAAACCTTTGAGGCTAATTCAGATGGTGATGTGATTTTACACTCTCTTTGTAATGCACTTTTGAGTTCGGTGGGAGGAAAAACTTTAGACGAATTTGCTGGTCAAATGTGCAGGGAAGGAATAACAGATTCAGCAAAATATCTTGAGAAAACATTCGAAATCGTAAGAGAAAAAGCTCATGATTTTGAGATAATTAATGTTGTTTTTTCGATTGAAGGTAAGTATCCAAAGTTAGCTAAACGTCATGATGGCATTATTGCAAGTCTAGGAAAACTACTGAAAATTTCTAAAGAAAAAATAGGATTAAATTATACGACAGGGGAAGATTTAACCTCATTTGGTAGAGGAGAAGGGGTTTATTGTCTGTGCAATATTCTTGTTCAAGTGTAGACACGTTGATCAAAGTATTTATTCAGATAAAAATGAAAAAACTAACCATAGACTCACCAGCAAAAGTAAATTTAACCCTAGATGTTTTACCAAAAAAAGATAAGGTGAATCCTTCTGAAAGGGGGAGAGAGGATGCCCTGGGGTATGGTGAGGATTTTCATAAAATTAAAACAATTTATCATAAGATAGATTTACATGATGAAATAGAAATTCAGTTTTCAGATAAATTTGAAATAATAGGGGAATTTGATTTTCCGATGGAAGAAAATTTAATTTTTAAAGCTTGGAAATTAATAGGGGATTTTGTAGATAAAAATGATTTTCATCCTGTAAAAGTAAAAATAATAAAAAATATACCAATGGGGGGTGGACTGGGTGGAGGAAGTTCGAATTTTGCAAATTTCGTGAAAGGATATTTTAAACTTTTTGATTTAAAAGAAGTTCCACAAGCATTGATTAATAAATCAGGGGAGATAGGGAAAGATATTCCTTTTTTCTTTTCAAGTGCTAGATGTGCTATTGGCACAAATTTTGGAGAAGTTATTTCAGATGTACCTTTTGATTCAGATAAGTTTAAAGATAAAACTATTTATTTATATAAACCGTCATTTAAAAACTCTACTCCGGAAATGTTTAGGAAACTTAAAAAGTCTAATACTGATTTTACTAATAAATTTTTGATTGAATCTGAATTAAAAAATTGTGGTAATACTTTTGATCAATTTTTAGAAGAGAAAAAATATAAATATTTAGTTTTAAATTCGAAAGTTATAATTTCTGGTTCTGGCAGTTGTTTTTTTAGTTTTAAGCCACTTAAGGTGAAAGATTGTGAAATCATTGAAACAAATTTGTGATCAAAAAATTTGCATTCGTCTTGAATTGTTTTTACCATAAAGGAAAATTATTAAATAAAAATGCAAAAATTATTTTCGATTCTCGTTTTAAGTTCTTTTTTATCAGGACAGGTACTTGCTTTCTCTGATATTCAAATAACAAATCAACTTTATATATCAACCACATACCTTTCTACCGCAGAAATTATTTCAGGATATGATGATGGATTATTTAAACCGGATAATATTATAAATAGAGCTGAAGCTTTAAAAATTATTTTAGTTGCTAACGAGGAAGAGGTGCAAGAAGTTAGTACTTCTAGATTTTCAGATGTTCCTGCTGGAGCTTGGTTTTCAAAGTATGTTAATTATGCAGCAGAGAAAGGATTTGTTTCTGGTGATGATGCAACTGGACTTTTTGTTCCAGATAGAATTGTTAATCGTGCTGAATTTTTAAAAATGTTAGTTAAATCTTTTGATATCGATACATCAAAATATGTATTAAATGTTAAATCAAAAGATGTTCCAGAGGATGCCTGGTTTGCACCTTTTATAAATTTTGCAATTAAATTTGAGGTTATGAATCGTGATTCAGAAGATATGGCCTTTCCTGATAAAGCCTTAACAAGAGGAGAAGCAGCACAGATTATTTTTAATATGCTTAAAAAAGGACAGGGACTTGATGCTCAAAAAGTACTTAATCTTACAGAATCACATTTACTTAAATCACTTGAATTTATAGAAGAAGGAAATATTCCTGCCGCTGGACTTGTAGTTGTTACTGCTGAAAAGTTTGCAAATACTGCTATCGAAATTCAAAATGTTTCTAAAAATGAAATTGTTCTTGGGGCACAAAAAACCGCAGAATCACTTAAACATCTTGTTGGTGCTTTTTCCGCCGGACAAAATGGTCGATTAGATGAGATCATAGTTGCAGCAAAGGCGGCGTATAAAGCAGCTGAGGAAAGTTTAGTACTTAATCCAAAAAATGAAGAAATGCTTAATAAAGTTAAGACTTTAGCTTCGGGACTTGCTACTAAGGCTAGGGAGAGAAAAGAAGAACTTGAAGCAGGTAATTCTAATTCTGAATAAAAAATATAAAAAAACCCTACGCTGGTAAGCGTAGGGTTTTTTTACGTATTTAGTTCTTTTTAACTTCTTAATCAAAAGTGTTAAATAATTAGATTATTTTACGTTATATTTAAGATCAAGTGCTCCAAGTAATGAAGGTTGTCTAAGACTTCCTGCAGTAGCTCTAGATTTCATTCTAAATCGCATTGTAATAGGTTGTCCTACTGCAAATGTTCCTCCAGTAAGGTCGATATTAGAAATAGTTGCCCAGTTTGTACTTGCTCCAGAATTAGTTGGTACACCTGCAATAGTAGTTCCAGTTGTATCATAAACTTCAATCAAAGAGACTTCACCATCAGCAGCAAGAGCTGTTTCTGTTTTGTAATCAAAAGCTAGAGAATTTGCATCAAAACTTTGGAATCCTTCAGGAACTGTCCATTGAATAAGAAGGTCATAGTCTTGTTCTGCTGTTTTCATCGTACTCCATTCATAGTAGTTCTTATGATTAGTACTGTCATGATCTGAAAGTAGTCGTCCATTATTATTTGATCCATCAGCTTGAATAGTAAATTCAGGGAATTCAGGAGAAATAGTCTGTGTGTAACTTCGAGCTGCAATATCAGCTAAAGCAATAGTACCATCTAAGATTTCGTCTGAAGCAACCGCACCAGTAGCGATTTCAGAAGCAGTCACTGCATCAGCAGCAATTTCATCTGAACCAACTGCACCAGTAGCGATTTCAGCCGCACCAACTGCATCAGCAGCGATTTCGTCTGAACCTACAGAATCAGTACCAAGATCATCAGCCGTAATAGAACCAT
>CAZBBI010000061.1:0-5328 GCA_964490135.1 uncultured Candidatus Peribacteria bacterium | reverse complement strand
AATATTGCAGCTTATTTTGCTCTTTGTGAAGCTGGTGATACAATTTTAGGAATGGATCTTAGCCATGGAGGACACTTAACACATGGCCATCCAGTTACTCATATCACTAAAAGCTTCAATTTTGTTAGATATAAAATGAAAGACACTAGTACTGGTGAGATTGATTATGAAGCACTTCGAGAGGTTGCCCTTCGAGAAAAACCTAAACTAATTTTAGCTGGATTTTCTGCTTACTCTAGAGAACTTGATTATCAAAAATTCGTAGATATTGCTAAAGAAGTTGGTGCCTACACTATGGCCGACATGGCTCATATTGCTGGTCTTATTGCCGGAAAAGCTGCTAAAAATCCTTTTGATTATGGATTTGACGTAATAACGACAACAACACACAAAACTCTTCGTGGTCCACGTGGAGGACTTATTTTGACTAGAAAAAATGAAGATATCGCCAAGAAAATTGATAAATCTATTTTTCCTGGTCTTCAAGGAGGACCACATATGCATACTATTGCAGCTAAAGCCGTAGCATTTAAAGAAGCTCTCTCTCCCGAGTTTCAAACATATGCAAAGCAAATTTTGAAAAACGCAAAAGCAATGGAAAAAGTTTTCCTTGAGGCCAATATTCGACTTCTCGCTGGAGGAACAGATAATCACTTGCTTTTAGCTGATGTGTACGGATCTCTAAATGTAACCGGACAAGAAGCTGAGACTGTATTAGATGAAGTGGGAATGACGCTTAACAAAAACTCTATCGCCGATGAACCAAGAAGTATGTTCGATCCTTCTGGAATTAGATTTGGAACACCAGCGGTAACAACTCGTGGATTAAAAGAAGCAGAATGTACACGGATTGCTGAACTTATGATTGAAGCTATGAAAAACAAGGATGACAGTGCCACGAAAACTAGAATTCGTGCCGAAATAAAAGAACTTGCTCATAAGTTCCCTATTCCTGATAGTTTCATTTAGATATAAATTCTAAAAAAACATTCAAACGGTTTATGTGATAAGCTATAGGTATTAGTTTACTAAAAAAAAATCTTTCAGAAAATTCTGAAAGATTTTTTTTTATCTTGCGTATTACTAAGTGAAAGACAACTAGTTTTTAAAAACAGATCTTTCTCAGATTCGGCTGGAATGAGAATTTTAAAATTCATACAAGCATAAAAGTAATTCAACAACTCCTTAAGAGTTCAAAAAAGCTTAAAGAATTTAAAATAGATCGCACCAAAAGAGTCAGGGGACTGAAATATCAGAACCCCCAACCATTCAAAACTAACTAATTTATAACACAAAATCACAATGAATGCAAAATATATCGCACTCGTAGTACCGATGGTTTCATTAACTGCTATGTCTACCATTATGGCTTCAGACTTTGAAAATAATTACAAAGAACGGCCTAACTTTGAAAATAGAGCTAATGAAAACGGACAACAAGAAAAAAAAGGGAATTATAGATTCGGAAAACTTGAAGGAGTAGAACGAGCTGATGAAAAACTTACCAATGGAGTAAAAATGACACTTACCTCAACTGACGAAGAAGTAGTTGAGAAGTTGAAAGAACGAGCTCAGAAAATGAACGAGAAAACTAAACACAAAGATGATGTTACTTTTGCCGTTGTAGGGCTTACAAATGGTGTTGAGATCACTCGAACAACAACTGATGAAGATGTTCTAGCGCGAATGCACAAGAGAGTAGATCAGCATAAGTTCAAAGAATCTATTACACGAGAGGTAACTAATACTTCAAACGGAGTTCAAGTTAAAATTACATCTGATAATGCCGACGCCGTTGAGCATCTTCAGTCAAAAGAACCAAAAGGACCAAGAAATGAAGATATTACTGTTACTCGAATCAATATCTCAAATGGAGTACAAGTAGATATCACATCTGATGATGAAGAATTAGTAGAAAAAATCCAAGAACGACACGAAAAAGGAACTGCACACGGTGGTCGGTCAGGTCGAGGACGGGGAATGGGAAAAAGACAAGGAAACGACAGTGAAGATGGTGAAAACCAAAGACGTGGAAGATGGAATAGATAAGTAATAGAAAGTTAAAAGCAGCTTTCAAGCCAAAAAACACCCCTCAAGTATGGGGTGTTTTTTTATAAAAAAAAATTCCATCTTTCGATGAAATTTTCATGGTGGGACGGGAGGGAGTCGAACCCCCGAAGGCTAAGCCGGCGGGTTTACAGCCCGCTGCATTTGACCACTCTGCAACCGGCCCATGTTGCGTGCAGAATTCCGAAGCAATATTATTTTTTGCGTAACAAAAGTCAATTTAAAATTTTTTCATCTTCTTCCTTAGTCCCCACATAAAGAAAAACGCTATAAAAAATGCTAAAATCGGACTTGAATACTGAACAATAGAGTTAAATATCAAGTGAAGTAAAAATGCTAAAAATCCGCCTTCAAACAAAATTGCCCGACTGGCATATTTTTCTAGCTGAGGAAGTCCGTTTTTTGTGTGAAATAATAAAGTCCTAGTGGCAGGAAAGGTTAATGTCGTAAAAAACCTCTTAATATCAAATGGCACTAAAAGTACTTTTAACGCCGACTCCATCTTATGCTTAAAAAGTGTTTCTGATAAATACGCTCCTGAATAAAAAAGCCCAAAAACTGCGGTAGTCGTACCATGCAAAAGTGTTGATCCCCAGAATCTTCCTTGGAAAGCTAACCAAAATTCAGGAGAAAACCCTCCTTCTGTGTAAGAACTTTCGAGATAAAAAAGGTTTTCAGCAAAGGCGAACCCAAGCCCAACAGCAAACCCAAAAACAACTCCCCCGGCAACTGTTTCAAATTTTTGCTTAAAAAGCTCCATCACTCCAATCGCAAAAAACACTTTAAATATTTCCTCAAAAAATATTCCAGCTGCTTGGTTGGTTATCGATATTTTTTCCAGAAACAATGAACAAAAGAAGGCAGCAAAAACTCCGCCAAAAATCGCAATCATAAAAATAGTTAACGGATCTTTTTTCTTTCTTGAGCGTTCAAAAAATAAAAACCAAAACCCTATCCCCAAAAAAGACACAGGAAAAAAGCTGAGCCAAAAATATTCGTGCTGAATTAGTTCTAAAAACATCACAGGTAATGATGAATGATAAGTGATAAATGATCAATTTTTTCTTAAACTGCCTCAGCCAAATAAACATTTTTAATCCCGGCCTTAATCATACAGCACCAGCAACTTTCACAACACCACCAGTGGCCGTGAAGATAAAGATCAGCATCAAGACAATCATGTCCTAATGACAAAGCATTGGCAATGGCTGTTTGTTCCGCGTGATTTTTTGGATGACAGCCATCACAAAGATCATATCCCTCACCTGTAGAAATATTTTGCTCTTTCCTAGCACATCCATTTTTTTCATGATGATCTGTTCCGTTTGCTCCTCGTCCAATTATTTTTCCATTTTTAACAATAACAGCTCCTGTCGGATGCGCTGGATCTAACGAGTTTTTTTTAGCAAAATCTTTTGCTTCCAAAATAAATGCATCTTCAGATGAAACATACAAAATTTCACGTCCTTCTGGCAAATATGGTAATTTTTTCATCTTAAAACTTTAAACGTCATACTTCATTTTCTTTAAAGCTTCTAAGTTCCCTGATTTAATATACTCAATTTCCTCATTATCATCCTTCTTGGAAGCCAAATTATTTCCATCCGAGTCATGGTACTTAGCTGCCACCTTACCATGTATCATAGCCTCACTTTTTTCTAAAGGACTTGTTAATTTATGAAAAACAATCTGACAAATTCGTTCTCCTGGATAAATTCTAATAATTTGATGCGCCGTTTTGTTCAAAATTGGAATCATCAAACTCCCTGAATAAAAAACATCAATAATTCCTGTTAAATCAACGGAAAGCCCTCGTCTATTGATCGAGCTACGCGGATAAAGCACTCCCATAATATCTGGCGCATTTAGCGATACTTGTTCTAAAGTAGACGCAATAATCGATTCTCCTGGAGCTAAATCAAAATATTGCCCAGGTTTTAGTTTAATTTTTTCATAATTATCTCCAGCTGATTTGGTAACATCTACAGTCAATATTTCACGTCCTTTTTCTGTTTGTTTCCAAATTTTTGGAATATAAAAAATAGTCCCAAGCCTTAAATCAACCGCATGGGGCTGGTTTTGGAACTGATCCAATGGCGGAGTAAATTTTAATTTCTCAGAATCAATAAGTTTGCCGATATCATGACGAGTCAGAATCATCTTGCCGAAACTTTACTTATTTTTCTTAAATAAATCAATCCTTAAAAATATTCATAAAAGATATTTATAAAAAAAAGCAAAAAGATTTGACAATATCTGTTAAAGTTATAAAAGTAGAATGAAAATAAAAATAAAATAAACAGTTATCTCTCTATTCTAAGCGACACGCTAAGAATTAACGGATAAGTTGTTTTGTTTTATTTATATTGATTTTTTAACCCAAAAAAATGCGTAAATTTTTAGTTGCTGGTATCGGAGTATTTTTACTTTCGGGCGCAGTTGTCCTTACATCTGATGCCGGAAGTCAAAGTTGTAGTTGTTTCGTAAATGATAGCGTTGACCCAAAAAGTCGATACAAATCAAAAGGATGTTGCAAGGATTTAAAAAGAGCTACTCGTCCATTTTCTAATCGAATTGGTCCGTGGCGATATCGAAAATCTAAAACAACATGTAAAAATTGTAAGGTTTATAAAACACAACACGCTTCTCGACGAGAAGATGTTTACCTACACTCACAATATCGAACATCAAATTTAACTCGACAACAAAAACTAGCCTACCAACGACAAATTTTTGGAGAAGACAATGGTGGTCGTACGTTAAACACTCAAGTTTCTGACCGAATTGTTGTTCGAAATAATGACTTTGCTTACCAGTCAGGTCGACAAGTAGAAAATAAAGTTGCCTACAAATCACCTAAAAACTTTACGGTATCATTTCCAAACTCTTTTACCTTAAACGATGGTGTTTATAGAAGTCGAAATTCTTCATTGGCCTTTCGAATAACTTCAGGAGGAAAATGTAATCCTATTGCTTTTACAGATTGCTCTAGACGACTTGAAAACAAATTAAACAAAGAAAATAACTTTTACAATGTTTCTGGTGAACAGACTTTCTACCGATGGAACCAAACTGTTTTATCTAGCTTTGATTACCATCAAACGGTTGTTAAAACTTTTAACGCTACATCAAGAGGTAAACATAATAGTTATTTCACATTTACAACTCTAGATCCAAATTCTGGTGAAATTTTACGAATTGAGGCTGTTTCTAACTCATCAGGAAGAAATCAAGCTGCACAGCAAATAAATAACATCTTTG
>CAZBBI010000060.1:0-5361 GCA_964490135.1 uncultured Candidatus Peribacteria bacterium | reverse complement strand
CTGAAACAAAATTTCATCCCAAAATGGAACCCTAAAACCAATAGCCGATTCACCATTTGGTAATTTTTTTATTATTTTAGATTTTAAAGCTGCTCCATTTGTCTTGCCTGTTCCCAAATCAATTCCCATACCAATTGCCCCTAGTTCCATATTTGCCTTCCCGTCTGACTCTGGCGTTGGTACTCTTAACATTGCCATAACAGGCACCATATTAAAAACAATAACTCTTATATCCGGTAAACCAGAATTTGTAAGTGTTCTAAATGCTGGATGTGGGTCTAATTTTTCTTCAAAAATAACATCATCTCGAGTTCCAGAAATAGAATATTTTCCCTCCAAAATATCGATACAATGCATATAAAGAGTTTCTTTATTATATTTTTTATCAGAAAGAGTTCTCCATGAACCTGTTTTTTTCTTATTCAATACCAAAATTCCAGCTCCCGCAAATCCCCTATTTGGTTTTATTACAAAATTTTCTGGCAATGAATCAAAAAAATCTTCCGTTAATTGCTTATAATTTTTTATTAAATGATATAACTTCGCAACACCGATACCACGAGATTCTAAAAATTGCTTTGTAAATAGTTTATCATCCGCAAATTTTTTACTACGACCATCATTATATTTCATAATATAATCTAAGTTTCTGGCATTCATTCCCAGTATTTTTGATGATCTTTCAAGAAAACTCATTTTTAGTTATTAGTTATTAGCCCCAACAGGGACGCTTTGGGTTTGATTACTCCTCTGTGTCATCAGACAAAAGTGATCCAAACCGTAAATATTCAGACAATCTCAACCCTGTAAATTTACCAAGTAATACGTTTCCAATAATTGGCAATAATATAAATTCAGGTGTAGCAAAAATCATTTCTTTAATAAAATTCCATTCTACAAATGCGTAAGCAAGCAACGCCACAAAAATAGTTTCAATCGCCACAATAATTGCATTTCTAAGACCTTCTTTTGTTTGTGCAGAAATAAATTTTTCAGAAATAGTCGACATAACCATCATTGGAAAAATAGCCAAAGCTAAATTCAATGAAGTTCCCATCCGAACTCCAATAGCTAAAATAAAAAGAAAAGAAAGAGAGAGAATACTCATCAACAACGCTAAACGCGGAATATATAGAAGTTCTACTTTTTCAAAAAATTTACGAATAATATAACTCAAAAATAAAATCGTCACAAAAACAGATAAACCAAATTTCAACCCTAGAACCATAAAGCTCAGAGAAAGCATCAATGGTGCAAAGACACCATAAGTTGATATCCCAATAAATTGACGAGCAAATGCCACTATAAATGCCAAAAATGGAACAGATAAAAGCAAATATATAATAGACGTAGCCACTCCATTTTTAGAAAAATATCCAATTAAATTTTTCAATGGTAAAAGTGTTGATGGTCGACTTTTTTCATCAACTAAACGATAGTCATAACCTTTGTTTTCTATTTCATTAATTAAATTATCAAAATTTTGTTTTGTAAAAACAGAAGGTAAAACTTCTTTATGTGCTAATAACATTGGCTTTCCTAATGTTTCAAAAACAGGTTGTATAAGCTTTAATTCTTTATCAAGTTTGTTTTCTGTAATCCTTACTAAAGTTTTGTCTTCAAATGTAAAAACATTATCTGGTGACAATTTCTGCCAAAATCTTGAAAAAGCGGACAATCCTAAATTAGAATCAGAAGCAAAAATAAAAAACGAAGATTCTTTTATAAAATCTAAATTTTCTTGAAATTTATAAATAAAATCCTCTTCACTTGAAAATTCAGTAGCAGACTTATCTAAAGTGATTTTCTTAAGCCAAATCCCCTGCTTACTCGCTGGAATATCAATCTCAGAAAAATCGGTATCCTTATCTGTGATAAACGTCGCTTTTGTTTCATAAACAACGATATTTTTTTCAACTGATTTTTTTCGGCTACCTTGTTTTACATTTAGTTTTAGATTGTATACGCCTGAATCTTCAAAACTGTAAACAATAGATTTTGTAAATTTCGTATCAATACTTTCCCCATTTTTAAAGACAACCCAAGAATAACTAGGTAAACCATTATCAGAAACCGATAGTATCTTTGACCCAGCTCCATCAAACATCACTTCTTCTCCCACTTTCACAAAGTCTTTGGTAGATATCACAGGTTCAATTGTTTCTTCATTCTCTGTCGTAGGAAGTTCCGAATCTAGTGCTGGTATTGTTTCCTGCGAAAACACAACTGGACTAAATAAGATAAACGAAATTAAAAGTATTTTTTTCATATGATTTATTCTAAGTAAATGAAAATAAAACACAAAAAAACTCCATTGAAATGAATGAAGTTCTTTTGATGGCATCACCAGGGAGAATCGAACTCCCGTTACCAGGATGAAAACCTGGCGTCCTAACCACTAGACGATGGTGACTCGTCTGTACTTTTCCTTAAAGCCAAGAGATTTTATGAGAAAATTTCGAATCGTCAAATTTTTTATAATATTTTAATTAAAAGTTACAATAAATTGCTAAACATCAAATCATATCTAAATCAAGTCCAATCTATTGGAATTAAGGCTTATTTGTGGTATAATTAAGGGATAAACATATAAATCATGACAGAGGAAATAAATCAAAACACAGAAACATCCACACCAGAAGCTATAACAAATGGTTCGGTAGTAGCTCCCAACTCATCTGTGTTAGTGGCTAAACCACAAGTAAATAATCTAGATCATGAAGAAAAAAAGGGATTTTTAAAAAATATTTCAAATAAATGGAAAAATCACGTAAAAAACAATAAAGAAAAATCTATAGACAAGAGAAACGAATCTGGGAAAATTGAAACAAATACTCCAAATGATGATTTAGATGATTTTTTTGAGAATTTCGATCCAGAAAAAGATAAGAAAAAACTTACACCACAATTACGAAAACAAATAATTGAAGCAGAAAAGTCTTATAATTCTGGAATAATTACCATAAAAGATCTTATTTCACCATCTTCTATGGAAATTTCGAATAAAGGACTAGTATTAAACAATAAATTTGTACGAAGTTTTTATGTCTTTAATTATCCACGATACCTAGAAACAAACTGGTTAAATCAAATTATAAACTATGATGCGACACTAGATATTTCTGTTTTTGTTTATCCGACTGATTCATCACGAATGATGAAAGTTTTAAGAAAAAAAGTAACAGAAATGCTTTCAACTAAGCATATGAATGAACGAAAGGGAAAACTAAATGATACTTCCTTGGACACCGCACTAGAAGACGCTGAACAGTTGCGAGTAGATCTTCAAAGAGGAAATGAAAGATTTTTTCAAGTTGGATTATATTTAACAGTTTATGCTGACAGTGAGGACAAGCTAAATGTTGTTTCTAAGCAAATTGAAACAATTCTTGGTGGTCAACTTGTTATGACTAGAGAAGCAGATTTTCAGACAGAAAGAGCTTTTAATTCAACTCTTCCACAGTGCGTTGATGATTTAGATCAATTGCGAAATATGAACACTGGTCCACTTTCTACTACTTTTCCTTTTGTATCTAGTAATCTTACCTCAAATGAAGGTATTTTGTATGGGCTAAACAGGCATAACAATTCTCTTATAATCTTTGATAGATTTAATCTAGAAAATGCAAATACTGTAATATTTGCGAAATCTGGTGCAGGTAAATCATACGCCGTAAAACTAGAGGTTCTTAGATCAATGATGATGGGAACTGATGTTATCATTTTGGATCCAGAAAAAGAATACGAAACGCTTACAAACACTATTGGTGGAACTTATGTAAATATATCTTTAAATTCAAAACATAGGATAAATCCTTTTGATTTACCAATTCCTCTCGATGAAGAAAATTCAAATACAACAACACTTTTGAGAGAAAATATTATTACTATGCTCGGTTTGATGAATATAATGCTTGGTAAACTTTCTCCAGAAGAAGAAAGTCTGATGGAAAAAGCTTTATTTCAATCATACGAAATAAAAGGAATAACTGATAGAACAGAAAACCCAAACGAACTTGAAATGCCGACTATGACTGACTTATACAATGTTTTAAGTTCCATGGAAGGAGGAAAGAATCTAGCTATAAGATTAGAAAAATATACAACTGGAACCTTTTCTGGATTATTTTCTGATCAAACTAATGTAAACCTGGGTTCTGGACTAGTTACGTTTTGTATCAGAGATCTAGAAGACAAACTAAGACCAATTGCAATGCATATCTTGCTAAACTACATTTGGAATAGAGTCCGATCCGATTTAAAAAAACGAATGTTAGTGATTGATGAGGCCTGGAATATCATACAACATGAAGATTCTGGACGATTTTTACATAATCTTTGTAAACGAGCGAGAAAATATTATTTAGGAATATCTACCATCACTCAAGACGTTGAGGATTTCATGGATAGTCCTTGGGGAAAACCAATTATTACAAACTCCTCTATGCAACTACTTTTGCGACAAGCACCGTCTGCTATAGAGAAACTTCAAAAAACATTTAACTTAACCGACCAAGAAAAATATTTACTTATAAATTCTGATGTCGGACAAGGACTTTTCTTCGCGGGAAATCAACACGTAGCTATTCAAATAATTGCTAGTTATGGTGAAAACAAAATTGTAACTACAAATCCTGAGGAAATATTAAAACAACGAGAAGGCTAAATTAAAACCAAAAAAGTTCCAATTAATAAGAAATTAAGAAACTGATAAAGTGTTTTTATTATAAATAATCGAAAGGAACGTCCTTCTATTAAGTTATTTGCCAAAGTTGTAACTCCAAAAAAACCGACCCAAAAAATCATTACATAAAAAACAACCTCTTTAACCGTAACAATCCCTAACTGTAAGAATAGAAATTCTAAAACAACCGCTATACAAAAATTCAAAACAAAAAACGTAGCCAAAGTTAATGGCAAATTTTTTTTAATTACCTGTAAATCAGAATTAGTAATTCCAACTTCTTCTCTCCATATTTCTCCAAACAACAAGTCTGAATAATAAAATATTACAAAGAATATTGAAATAATTGTTGCAACCGTAATTGAAAGAAAATCTAATTCCATTTTTTTTTATTTTTTAAAATTTAAGGATTTTATCCACCACCAAAGAAGTAATATCAAGACGATATCAATAAGTTGTTCTATTCTCAAAATTCCAATAAGGATACTGGGATCAGCTCTAAAAAACTGTATAAAAAAATCAATAATAAAAAATATAAATATCCCCCATATAGCAGTTTTACCAGGCAGATTAATCCATCGCGTTGATTTTTTATTCAAAAAGAAAAACAGCCACAAATGCAATACCAGTCCGTACAAAGTGACTGGATGAACCGGATTTATACTCCCAACTCCAAA
>CAZBBI010000059.1:0-5377 GCA_964490135.1 uncultured Candidatus Peribacteria bacterium | reverse complement strand
AAAAATCAGGACTAATTTCTTTTGTTGTGGCAAAAGAAATAGAAGTAATAAGTAAGCCAAAAATGATAAGTGTTTTCTTCATAAAATTAATCTTTTTTATTTCTATAATAAGTAAATGATATTCCAAGCAAAGCGATTCCTAAAGAGAAAAAGGCAAGAAATTTCTCATATGTTTCCCAACCCCAAACATCTAAAAAATAGATTTTGGCAAGAAGAAAGAAAAACATGCCTATTCCAAAATATCTGAAATGTGGCCATGATTTTGAAATTCCAATACCAAAAAGTACTCCTCCCCAAACAACCCAAAATAAAGTTCGCATTGGTTCTTCTAAATTCTCTCCACCAAAGAATAAAATACTTATAGTAGTTAAGCAGAGAATTGTTATGGTAGAAATCTTTTGCATTGATTTAGTTGCTTGTAATTCTTTTTCATCAATAAAAAAACTAGAAAGAACGCTGAAACTTCCAAGAAGAAGAAGACAAAGTGTTAGGAAATTTTCAAATTCAGAACCTGGTCCAGAATTAGAAGATATTGCTTCTAATCCTAAAAGAAGACAGACAAAACTTATAAAGATAAGCCCGAATATTCTAGAAATATTTTCTTTAGTTTTAATTACAGAATAAGCCAGTCCAATCGCCCAGATTATAGGTAATACAAAAGAAAGAAAATTTTGTGATTTTCCTATAAAATTAGGTAACACCTCAAAACTCCAATAGAGAACTTGGCCTGATGTAAAAATTACTGCTAAAAATGCCCAGATTTTATCAAAGGTACTACTTGGTTTACCAATAGAATATATCAACCCTATTAAAACCGTAAATATAGATACTGTTGCTAAATAAAATTCTTTTATATCAAAAGAAATTAGAAGTGCTAAAGCAAGTGCAATTCTTCCAAAAAACATAAAAACTCTTTCGTTGAATTTTTTTCCCGCAAACAAAATAAGTAAACCTTCTACTGCCAACAACATACTTAAAATAAACTGTTTAGATTCTCCGATTTCCCAAATTGTTGCAAATAGGATAGAAATAAGGGTTGCTCCAAGTGAAATTTCTCGGAAAATTTCTAATTTTTTCTTTTTAAATATCTCTGATAAGAAAAAGAATCCAAATCCCTGAGCTAAAACAAAGAATCCAAAATTCATCCATTCTTGGTTCTCAAAAATAAAAAATCCAATTAAATTAGCAGTAAAGATAGAGATAATAAATAACAGAATTTCAAAAATTGTTGAGAAATCATATTGGTCACCTTTTTGTATTTCAGGATTTTTAAGTTTTCTAATTATACCACCACTTCCAAGTAATAAGTGTAATCCAAAGGTAAATCCAAGGAATACAAGAGGAGAGATGAGAGACCATATAAACCACGTGTCGGTATGGTTACAAGATTGATCAAAACAATTTAGGCTTAAAAGCCCTACTTCATAACCAATGATACCAACAAACAAAATTCCTAAAATTTCAGGCCATTTTTTGTACAGAGACATTACAAATCCTGCCACACTAAGAATGGCAAGATAACTCAAAAGCCCGACTGGATTAGGGTCACTGTTGACCATGAGTGGAGAGATTAATCCACCAATAATAGTAAAGTTTGCTAAAAAACGTGTGTTGTACCGCAAAGAAAGGAATATCCCCGTTGCAATAGTTATCACAGAAGCAATGAAAGTTTGATTACTTGTAAGAATTGGTAAAGCTCTATCTGCAAACTCATGATTTCTAGCTAGATAAATCGTTACCAGTAACCCACCAATTCCAGCAGCAGAAATTTTGTCGAAAAATTTGGGATACTTCGGACGAATAAATTCTCCAAGTCCTAGTACTAAAATAGAAAAGATTATACCAAGTGCGATTCGTCCTTTCGGACCGATCCATCCACTAGAAAATGCCCAAGTAGCAAAAAATCCTACAGCTAATATGAGAGTAATAACTCCCGCGATAGGAATAACTTTTTTTAGCAAAAATTCCTCTAATTTAAATGGTTTTTCTGCTGGGGGAATTATTTTAGTTGCCTTAGTCTTTGTTTTTTTAACTGGTTGATTCTCTTCCCATGGAAACAAATCAGTACCTTCTTCGGTAATATTTTTTGAAACTCCTTTAGCTTGTTTTGTTGTTTTAGCTCCTTGAATTGGTTGTTTGTGTAATTGATATTCGAGAGTGGAAACTCTAGTGCTTAAATTTGATATCCTAATAAACAGAAAGACAAGACCAACTAAACCGAGGATGATAAGTACTTCCATTATTTAAGATTATTAATTTTTTTTATTATATTACTCTATTTCAATCTTTTCACCTTTAGTTGTGGCAAAAACTTCAGGGAAATACATTTCTTCTATTTTTGCGGGAACTACTTCAAATTCTCCCGCAATTCTAGTTTGTATTAAGTATTTTATTTCATGTGTACCAGCTGGTAGATAATCTGTAAAAAATCGTGCGGATGTTTCATGAAATTCTTGATGATCAAATTTTGGTCGACACCAACCATAACATTCTTCATTGTTTACATATGATTCTAGGGTTTTATCAGCATTTCCAAAGCTAAGATTTATAAACTCAGCTCCAGCTGGAGCATAATCAATCAGAGCAACCTGACGATGTGAAGTATTAGTCACGATTCTAAGTTGAACGATATAATTTTTACCTAGCTCAAGTTTGGTTAAAGGTTTTTTAAATTCAGAATCTTTAAGATCATAAATATTTCGTTCTAAGAAAAACCCTTTAGAAACAGGTGTTAATTTGTTAGTCGGGAAAACTTCTTGTAATTGAATGTCTGCATAAAATGGTTTTTTATTTTGACTAAAGACTTCAATGCCACTGAATTCCTCGAAATTAGGATCATCATTGAGTAATATTTGATATTTAATCTCCTGCTCAAGGAGATCAAATTGTCCTTTTATTAAGTTGATATTACTTCCAATAGTTTTACTTAAGAATTTAGCATCAAAGTTTTCAATTTCATATTTCTCAGCATAAAATTTCAGCGTTCGCAACATTCTCATCGCACTATTCCCTGAAAGATTTTTTGATTTTGATTCTATCAGATAACGCGCAACTTTGTGTTGATGTTCTTCCCATTTATCAGCCTGAAGTAGTTCTTCTAATATTATGGCTGTTAATCTTTCATTTTGACTATAAAAAGTTCTAGAACCTTCTTCCCAAAAGATATATCTATCTCTGGCTTTCAAATTATTTTGAATTTCTTCCCAGGCTAGGTCTTCAAACTCTTTACTGGTTGGTGAAATTTTATTTTCATTCTCTCTTAATATTCTAGCACTTCTAATCCACCAAATTTTTGCTTCGAAGCTTTCGGCGTATTTGGTTAAGAAATCTAAATCACTAATTGTGAGTATCTCATTAGCTGCAAGCACGGAAGCAGCATGATTTCGTGTTGTATCATCGAGACAATGCCAGGTGTTTTTCTCACATGTTTTTAAAATTTCTTGGTGTAAATATTTTTTAGCTTTTTCGATTTTTTCACTATCAAATCGTGCGCCATATTTTTTCCAAATCCATTTATTTTCAAGGATATTTGTAGTTACCCAGACATTAGGGCTGTCTGAATTACTCCAATAACCAAATCCATTATTTACAAAAGATTTTTCAATATAATCTCGGTTTTCGGTAAGTTCTTTGGTGTTTATTTCTGAAGAATTTTTTCCTAAAGTTTTATCAAGTTCTTTTTGTAATAAAATAGCTGTTGATTTACTAAGACGTTGTTCTGCACACCCATAATCCATTTTTTTCGTAATATCTATCAAGTTTTCAAGTTTTGTGACTAGGGAAGGACTTACCTTTACAGACAATGTTGAAGTTATTGCGTTTATGAAATCAGGAATTATTTCAATTTTTGCAACTTCTTCAATTCGTAAGAAATCAGAGACACTAAGTGTTATTTTTGGTGGGAAAATTTTTCGTTTTACGACTAAGGCGTCTTTGAGTCCGTCATCCGATTGGATTTCAAATCCTATCTCAACTTCTTCAAACTCATTTTTTAAATTAGTTAATTCTTTTATTTTTATAGGAAAAAACACACGAGCTTCTTCTTCAACTTTGATTTCTTTTTCAGTTATTTTAGCCTCAATCCCAGTTGGAATATTTAGTTTTACTTTAATCTTAGCTGTTTTTTTCTTATCATTATTTCTTCGGATTAGAACTCCTATTTGAGCCTCATCTCCGGACGCAAATCCATTGGGTAATATCTCAGAAACAAGCATAGGGAGAGTTACTTGAGTTGAGGATTCTGTTTCTCCAAAAGCATTATTGTCTGTATGACCAATAGCCCAAATATTCCAAGTAGTTAAGTTATCAGGAGCTTTGAATTTTGCAATAGCCTCTCCGTTTTCGTCTGTTTGAATTTTAGCAATGAAAGTAGCTGTATCTTTGAAATCACCTCGAGGTTTGAAATCATCACCTTTTGCACCTCCTCCTCCGCCACCACCATGACCAAGAGCTAAACGTGATTTTATTTTTTCAACTTCCTTTAATATTTCTTGTAACTCTTTTTCGGAAACAAAATTTGCTAAGGTATGATAAGTTGCAACACCAAGAGGAACATCAGCTAAAAAGTTCTTCCATAAATTAAGTTTAGGTCGACTCATCAAAGCTAGTAGTGTTTGATCAACAACAGAAATCGTTACCGAAGCAGAGACAGGGGAGTCACTTATATTAGTACGCACTTTTAATTCTATTTCATCACCTGGTTTGTAGATTTTTTTAACAGGTTCAACTGATATTTTTAGTTTCTTAGATTCATCGATTACAGGAATTTTCACGCTACCCCATCGTACGTCTTGATTACCATCTTTATCTTTACCACTTAGAAGTATGCTCAAATATACATTCGGAGCCATCCATGATTCTGTTCTGAATTTGATGGTTCTATTCTCAATATTAATCGGTATATTGTCTAAGACTTCGCCTCGTTCGATTGTAGCCCGCGTGGTTTCTGGGTTAATCTCAAAATCAGTTAATGGAAAAAACAATTCAACTTCATCACCAATCTTATATTCGTCTTTATCAGTAAAAATATTCAAGACTCTGTTTTGATCATTTTTTCTAACAGATTCAAAATTACTTCCAGAAACCCAGAAATATTTCTCAGTAGATATTTTTCGATTTTTATCATCTTCAGCTGTAAATTTTATAAAATAATTTCCAGCTTTTTTTGGTGTTATAAATTTAAATGAAAATTTGCCATCTTTATCTGATTTTATAGATTCTTCTGATATAAGTTCATCATCTCGTTTCCATTCTCCGTAAAAATCGCCATCAACATTTTTTCGATCATTTCTTACCCATTTTTCCAAATAAAGTTCTGCGTTTATTTTATCTTTAACTGGTTTTTTAGTGTTGTATTTTAGGAGAACTGGAAAAAACT
>CAZBBI010000058.1:0-5390 GCA_964490135.1 uncultured Candidatus Peribacteria bacterium | reverse complement strand
CCCAAAACACTAATCACGTCTCGAAAAAAAAGAGATTCTGGCTTATCTTCTGGTAAAATTTTTCTTAAAATCTCTAGCCATTCAAATCCAATTTCAGAAGCTTTATAACTTTTTTCAAAACCATGAAAAATAGACTGAGTTGAAACAGATGTAAGTCGTTTCGAATTTCTTCCTTGAAAAATTTCAAGTTCAAGTAACCTAAAAAAATCAAGTTCTCCTGCTTTTTTCTTTGACCTAGCCAGTTTGGGCACAAAACAAGTTATTTTTCCAAAATCTGAAGTAAAAAAATCTAAAACTCCATCATCATTTGCCATGATGGTCTTTTTTAATAAAATCCCATGTGTTGTCTTCTGTGACATAAAACTACAATAAACAAAAATGAATATTGATCTACTACTTCCTATTGGACTACTTATTATTTCTTTAGTTTTTTTAGTAAAATCAGCTGACATATTTACAAATGCCAGCGAACGAATAGGACTTTACTTTGGTCTTTCCAGTTTCATAGTGGGAGCAACAATTGTATCGATTGGAAGCTCTTTACCAGAACTTGCAACGTCTCTTATTAGTATCCTAAGTCATGATCCCGAACAAGCTAAGTTTCCTATAGATAACATCATAGGTTCAAATATAGCAAATACACTTTTAGTTGGTGGGATTGCTGCAATAGCTGTTAAAACACTTAAAGTAAAAGAAGAACTTATAGATGTTGATCTTCCTTTTTTCTTTATTTCAAGTGCTCTTTTTCTTCTTTTTATTATGGATGGAAGTTTCAATTGGAAAGAAGGAATTATTAGTTTAATTTTACTAGCAATTTTCATTGCCTATACCATTAAAGATGAACCAGTTGAAAAAGAAAAAGTTGAAAAAGTAAAAAAAATAGATTTTAAAGAGTTTTTCCTTGTTGGACTAGGAGCGTTTGGAATATATATTTCTGCCAAATATACTGTGTCTAATGTTTTAGAAATTTCTAACCAAATTCCAAATATAGATACAACTCTTATTACCATGCTTGTAGTTGCGATTGGAACTAGTCTTCCTGAGATTATTGTTTCTGTTCGAGCGGCTATTAAAGGAAAACACTCTATTGCACTTGGTAATATCTTTGGCTCAAACACTTTTAATGTTTTAGCTGTTGCCGGTATACCATCTTTCTTTGGTACATTAAAAGTCTCTGACGGTGCTATGACAATTGGAATTCCTTTTTTTATCGTCGCTAGTCTTGGCTTTATATTTGCCACCTCAGATGATCGAATCGAAAACTGGGAAGGTTATGCCTTACTTGTTATTTATTTAGCTTTTGTTGGGAAGTTACTGGGAATTGTTTAAAAAATTAAACAGTATTCTTGTCAAATTCTTATCCTTGACACTCTCGCACAGAGAGTGCTAAAATCTCGCCACTTTAACCTTTTAACTCAATACAAAAATGTCAAAACTAAGACCTTTAGGTGATAATGTCATCGTAAAACCTTTTGAACAAGGAAATACAACTGCTACTGGTATCTATACTGGTGATGTAAAAAAAGAAAAACCAATGAAAGGTGAAATCATTGCCATTGGTAATGGAACTGATGACAAAAAATTAGACGCTAAGGTTGGTGATACAGTAGTATTCACTCAATACGCACCAACCGAAATCAAAATCGGAAATGATGATTTTTATATCCTTGGATTTGATTCTGTGTTAGCCGTGGAAGAATAATCCCCCCAAGGGAAGAAATATAGTAACTTTTTAACTAAATAAAAAAATGGCAAAAGATATACAATTCGGTAACGATGCTAGAAGCAAAATAGCTTCTGGTGTAACAAAACTAGCAGACACTGTCCGTGTAACTATGGGACCAAAAGGACGAAATGTAATTTTGGAGAAATCTTATGGATCTCCTGTGGTAACAAATGATGGTGTAACTATCGCGAAAGAAATAGAATTTGAAGATAAGTACGAAAATATGGGAGCTACTTTGGCTAAAGAAGTTGCAACAAAAACAAATGACACAGCTGGTGACGGAACAACAACTGCAACTGTCTTAGCTGACGCAATTATAACAGAAGGACTAAAAAATGTAGCTGCTGGAGCAAATCCAATTGCTATCCAACGAGGTATTATGTCAGCTACTGCTGTAGTAACTGAGGCTTTAGAAAAAATGGCAGAACCTGTTAACTCAAGTGAAAAGATAGAGCAAGTAGCTACTATTTCTGCTCAAAACCCAGAAGTTGGTCGTATTATTTCGGAAGTCTTTGAAGAAGTTGGAGCCGATGGTGTCGTAACAGTGGAAGACGGAAATACTATGGGACTAGAAAAATTTGTAGTAGAAGGAATGCAATTTGATAATGGATACCTTTCGCCTTATATGATCACCAATCCAGAAAATATGGAATCTGTACTTGATAACCCATACATTCTTTTAACTGATGGAAAAATTTCAAACCTGCAAGATATTTTACCACTACTTGAATCTATTGTTCAACAAGGAAACAAAAATCTAGTAATAATTGCTGAAGATATCGAATCTGAAGCACTTGCAACATTGGTTGTAAACAAATTAAAAGGAGTATTTAATGTTTTAGCTGTTAAAGCTCCAGGGTTTGGAGATCGACGAAAAGCTATGCTCGACGATATTGCTATTCTTACTGGTGGACGAGTTATTTCTGAAGAAATCGGGATGAAACTTGATCACGCTACTATTGAGGATCTAGGAAAAGCAAAAAAAGTTATTTCAACAAAAGACTTCACTACTGTTGTAGACGGAGCTGGAAATAAAGACATCATTAAAAATAGAGTAAAAGAAATAGAACGAGAAATGGATAATTCAAATTCTGATTATGATAAAGAAAAATTAGCTGAACGACGTGCTAAACTTGGAGGAGGAGTGGCTGTGATAAAAGTTGGAGCCGCTACTGAAGTCGAACTAAAAGAAAAGAAACACCGTATCGAAGATGCAGTACTAGCTACCAAAGCAGCTTCATCTGAAGGTATTGTTGCTGGAGGTGGAACAGCCTTACTAAGAGCCGCTGAGGAGCTTAAAGGATATAAATCTAAAGACGCAGAAGAACAAGTAGGTGTTGAGATTGTAATTCGAGCTTTAGAAGCTCCTATCCGACAAATTGCAGAGAATGCTGGATTTGAGGGTTCTGTAGTTGTAAACGAAGTACTCAATGCTAAAAATATCGAATATGGATTTGATGCTACAGACGGAAAGGTGAAAAATCTTGTAAAAGCAGGAATCATTGATCCTAAAAAAGTAACACGAATTGCTATACAAAATGCCGCTTCAATCGCTGGAACATTTCTAACTACAGAAGCTGCAGTTACAGATATTCCAAAAGATGAACCAGCCGCTCCAGCTATGGGTGGAGGAATGGGTGGTATGGGAGGAATGGGTGGTATGATGTAGATCAATTGAAAGATCTAAATTTACTTTCAAAAAAAATAAAAAAGCGACTTTTGTCGCTTTTTTATAATCTTTACACCTTTCTTCCAAATGTTATATCTTCTTCTGAAATTGGAATCATTTCTATAGGTTTATTTAAAGAGTCTTTCATATATTCAATTGGAATTCTAAATTCGCCAAAACTTTGAATAACAGCTTGTGCAGTTTCTCTTGAAAAACCATTATATTTTCCTGGATTTTGTGAAATTCCTTTCAATATATCATCAGAAAACGGATTCTGAACTATTAACGAACCATCTAATTCAATCCCTTTAATTTTTTTTTCGCACCCACCTCTAGTATCATAACATTCTACAACAGTAGTTACTGATCTTAGCTCTTCATCTGTAAAAGATTTAATAATATTACTTGGGAGTATCCTTTCCAAATAATCTCGATCATCTTCATTTTCAATATGCGCTAAACAAGCTTGAGATGCCTTCCCCACAGCAAGCACAAGACATAAGCTTATGAGAACACCCCCAATTTCACTAACAGAGGATTTCTTCAATAGATTATCCTCTGGAAAACTTTCATCTGGTTGCAATATTCGTCTTTGCATTTTTAAAATCTTAATAAAATCTTAATTACTAATAAAATATAAACAGGAAGTTGTCAAACTTTTTAGTAAAATATCTTTTTTTCTCTAAAATGAAAATCAATGAAATATACAAAATACTTTCTCAAGACTTCCAAAGAAAATCCTTCGGATGAAACCGCTCGCAATGCTGAGCTCCTAATCCGTGGAGGATATATACGCAAAGAAATGGCCGGAGTTTATTCTTTCTTACCTTTAGGATTACGAGTTATTGAAAAGATCAAAAACATTGTTAGAGAAGAAATGAATAATGTTGGAGCAATTGAAATTCTCATGTCAGCACTTTGTCCAAAGGAAAACTGGATAAAAACTAATCGATGGGATAGTGTCGATGTTCTTTATAAAATGGAACTTCCAAATGGAAAAGAGGTAGCTCTTTCCCCTACACACGAAGAAATCGTGACACCGTTGGTGCAAAATTTTTGCCGTTCCTATAAAGATCTGCCAACCTGTGTGTATCAGATTCAAACAAAGTTTAGAAATGAAACAAGAGCCAAATCAGGTTTACTTCGTGGAAGAGAATTTTTAATGAAAGATGCTTATTCTTTTCATAAAAACTTAGAAGATTTTGAGAAATATTATCAAATCCAAAAACAAGCTTATGAACGTATTTATGACAAATTAGGTATCGGTAATATAACTAAATATGTAGCAGCTGATGGTGGTGATTTTGGTGAATTTAGTCATGAATTTCAAACTATCTCTGAAATTGGAGAAGATGAGATCTTTTTAAACCCAGAAACAAACGAATATTTTAATAAAGAAATCGTAAGCGAAGAAAATCAAAAAAAATGGGAATCAGTAAAAGCTGTCGAAGTTGGTAATATCTTCCCACTTGCAGATAAATTTTCAAAATCTTTTAATTATAAAGTTACAGATGAAAACGGCCAACAACAATCAGTAATTATGGGATGTTATGGTATTGGAATTTCCAGAATTATGGGAGTTTTAGCTGAACTTTTTGCAGATGACAATGGTTTAAAATGGCCCAAATCAGTAGCTCCGTTTACCGTTTATCTTTCTGCTATTGGTAAAAAAGATGAAGTTTACGAGAAAGCAGAAGAAATCTATGAAAATTTAAAATCTCAAGGAATTGAAGTCCTTTATGATGACAGACGAGACAAAAAGATTGGTCCTGGAACTAAATTTGGTGATTTCGAGCTCTTAGGAATCCCCTACCAAATTGTTATATCAGAAAGATTACTTGAAAATGAAAATATTGAATTCTGGGATAGAGAAAGTGGAGAAAAAGAAGAGATAAAAATCAATGATATAAAAAACAAAATATGAAACGAATCTTAACTGGTATACAAGCAAGCGGAACACTGCATATAGGCAACTATTTTGGAGCCATAAAGCCA
>CAZBBI010000057.1:0-5410 GCA_964490135.1 uncultured Candidatus Peribacteria bacterium | reverse complement strand
CTTATAACAAAAACATCCCATACTTTTCCATGTAATACATCATGTTCTTCATTTATTTTCTTTATTTCCTCCAAATGCTCTAATGATCTTTCAAAATTATGATCATTTTCTGTAAGATTTACAGTATATTGCAACAAAGTTTTTACTTTCAACAATAAAAAATCTTCTTTAAATTCCTCTGAATCTTCTAATTTATTTAATTCTCCAACAAGATTCCATAACCTCATTTTTTGCAACTCAATAGAATCATCATCTTCAAATTGAAGAACTGAATTAAATAATGCTACATAAGATTCTAATAATATTTGTTTAGATCCAGAATCATCATATTCAGATAGTTTTCGTTTATATAAATCAAAAAGTTTTGTAGCTCGTTCTTCACTCAAATCTTCTCTTAAAATAGATCCTGCTTCTTCTCTAAATCCATGTGACAATGAAGGATTTTTTTCTGTAAATATCCTGTCTGAAGTATCCAGTATTTCAATTAAATTGTTTAAGTTTTTTTGCTCTTTTTCCATAATAATTTCGCTTTTATCGTGTTCTATTAGGCAAACTTTGTTCCTTGTTTTTTATTTATATTTTCTAATTCAGAGCCATTTCTCTTGAACCCCCCTCTAACATTATCTACAATTTCATTACCAAAAACATCTGAACGAATAGATGCTAAAATGCCTAATCCCTTTTGATCACTATCCTTTTTTAGTTCATTTTCTTTCCAAAGAAAAGCTTCTTCCGTAGCACCTAATGCATCTGGACCTCTTTTTGAAAATTCTCTTAACGCATTTGTCTTTTTTTCAACGGTACCAATAGCTTCATTAAAAAAATCTTCATCTTTATTTTTTTCTATTTTTGACATAATATCCGTTGCAATTTCCGATCTAATCTGTTCACTCATAATAAAAATTTAATAAATAATTAAGTAATTTAAACCTCCAGTTCCGCCAAAATAGCTTCTGGATTTTCTTTTTTTTCTGCTTGATGTTCTTTTTTTTGAATAAATAAACTTCTACTTCTATTTAAAATTGAAGTTAATAATATTCCTTGCCGTCGTTTTTCTTGAAGTTTTTTAGTTAACTCGGATATATCCGAGAAAAATAGAAATCGTGGAATTAGTTTTTTTAACATTTTTGTTGAAATTATTTATTGGCCGAAGTGTATATTTACATGAAATGACTACCAAGTAAATAGCAATATTAAGAAAAAGTTAATCTAATCTTAATGTTGAGCTAACATTCAACGGAATAATTCCCTTATAAAGGGGAAAAACAATCACTAATAAAATAAAGACAAAAAAAGAGTTTTTTAGTACTTATTTACTACTTAAAAAATTCATAGCTCTGTAAAAAACATTATTATTCGACAACTATCGACGCAGTAATAGCATCAATATCTAGCTCTTCTCCACCCAATTTACCTCGAATAAACTTAATAACATGTGATTTCAAATATTTATCTTTTTCTTCAAGTACAAATACACCATTTTTAGTTGGAAACCCTATAAGTACAATCACCTTCTCATCAATTTCCTCCGTATGAACTAAATATGACTCCCCTTGATCTTGATGAACTTTTAATGCAAAATTTACAAATAAATCGGATGATTTATTCACATCTTTTAAGATGCTATCACTAAAGTGTAAAATTTCTATTTCATAATAATCTTCTAAAGCTTTTTTTATAGGAATAGGACTTTCTTCTTCTGTAATCGATAAAAACTCCATCTCTTTTCTTTTTTTATAAGAATATTCTTGTTCTGAAACTGCTTTATCTAATATTTTTTTTGGTGACATCCCATCTTTTCCGTATAACAATAACATTAAAGCTGCAATATCCCTTAAATATGCCGATTGTTTAATCTCATCCAAGGAATCAATCATTTTTTGTTTTTCTTCGTTTGATACAAAATCATCAAGTCTCTCCCGATAGTAAACCTGAGTTAATTCAGGAGTGTCAATCATACGTGTAAATATTTTAATTGGTTCCTCCCCTAAACTTCGTTCGATCACACCAAGACTACTAAACAAATCTTCTTTTGCCTTTTTTCTCTCTTCTGGTGAAGTAAAATCAGTAAATGCTAAATGGTATTTTATTCGTGATTCTGCAGTATGGAATTCTATTCCACGATGAGTTTTTTCTAAATTTTCATAACTTTGGATTCCATTCATAGTTAAGACTGGATCTTTATCCTTAATACCCTTTTCTACCGTAACACTACAAACAATTTCTGCTGCATCTTCTTCATGCTCTTCTTTAAAAGACTTTATTAAGAGAGAAAAATCATCTTTATCTCTTTCTTCGTCTAATGCCATAGTTTTTAAACGCTCCCCTAAAAGATATTTATGAATTTTTTTTCTAAGACTTTCTATATCTTCTTTTGAATAAGAATTAAATTCACAACTTTCCAACCAATCAAAAAAATATTCATATCGTAGATCTGATAATCGCATAAAACACTTTTCTGTGAATTTTTTTGCTTTTATTAATTGTAAAATAAGGTACCAAGCTATATATGGATCAATCACCCCAACTTTATTTTCAATTTCTGATAATAATAATTCATGTTTTTCAGTTTCACCCTGTAGTCGATAAATTTCCAAAGCATTAACTACAAAAGCATCTTTTAATTTACCACTCAATATTTTATAATTATCGTCTATTTTTTTTATTTCTTCTAAATTCAAAAAAGCCTGATGAAAATTATGGTCTTTTTCTATAAGAATTACAACTTCTTCTAATAATGCTTTTGCCTTTAACAGTGAAGCATGACGTCTTTCTTTTATTCCTATAAATTCATGCTGACTTAGATCTATAAGTGATTTTAATCTTAATTTTCGCAGATCAATCAAGTCTTCATCTAATACTACAACTGAATTAAAAAGAGCTACTCCAGCATCTAACAAATCTTCCTCTAGATTAGTCTCATTATAGTTAGCTATTTTTTTTTCATATAATTCATAAAGTTTTGAACTTTTTTCGTTCTCTGAAAGAGTTTTATCTATTCTAATCAAACTTATCTCATTATAAATAGTTTGGCCCATAAGAATTAATTCTGATTCTGCTTTTTTTGAACGAATAGATAATTCATATATAAGTTTAGATAACTTTGATTCACTATGTTCGGCTTCTTTATATTCCATTTATTTTTAATTATATTAAGAAACAGTTGTCCCACCTGCTAAGCTTCCTGTTGTGTAATTAGCAACTTCACCACCTGAAGAACTTCCTGTTGTGTAATTACTTATAAAGTTAACATTCTTCCCAAAAATATCTACTGCAATTTGTTCACAAATATATTTATCTGAATCTTGTAATCCTTCATAAATTGAAACAAAAGCTTCTTTAACACTTTTTTCATCTTTCAAATAGAATTCTTTTAATTGATCAGTTAAACGTTCATCATAGACTGTTGCTTCTTCATCTTGTTTTGCTAGTTCATCAAAAATTTCTAAATTTCCTTTTTTTTCCTCAATTTTTCCCATAATGTCTTTCGTAATATTTGGTCTTTGTTTTTCCATTTTTTTAATAAATAAATAATTAAGTAATTTAACGCTCTAACTCTGCCAAAATATCTTCTGGATTTTCTTCCTTTATTTGTACTTGATGTTCTCTTTCTTTAATAAAAAAACTTCGACTTTTATTTAAAATCCTTGTTAATAAAATCCCCTTTCTTCGACTCTCTTGAAGTTTTTTGTGCAAGTCAGATATATCTGAAAAAAATAGAAATCTGGGAATTAGTTTTTTTAACATAAAATTAATTATAAGAATTATTTTTCTAGCACTTCTATATTATTACACAAAAGAGCACAAATGTAAAGCACGGCCTTGATGTAATCTTAATATAAAAAAACAATTATATCATGTTAAGCACAATATATTTATTTCTAAATGGTCGGGGTGAAAGGACTTGAACCTTCGACCTCATGGTCCCAAACCATGCACTCTAGCCAACTGAGCTACACCCCGTACCCGAGGATTCTATGATCAAAACCAAGAAAGTCAATTTGATTTTTTATAAAAACTCGTCAGTATCCGTTTTGATGATTAATAAAAAAAAGAAACTAAAAATTCATTTCACAGTCCTTTTCTTCATTGGTTTATTTATCTTCAGTGTGGGAGTTTTCGGTTATACATTCAGACTTTTTTCTTGGGTACCTGTAAATCTTGATGAAGTACTCCCAAAAGAAACTGCATTTGTTACAAAAATACATTTAAATAAAATAAAAAACGAGCAAGATACGTTAAATTTACAAGAGTTTGTTAGTAGACTTGATGAATATTTAGAGAAAAAATTCACTATAAATTTCACAAAGAACATAAAGCCATGGATTGGGTCTAAGGCAAGTTTTTCCATATTAGATGAAGGTGAATATTTATGGGCAATTGAACGAAGGAACAAAAAAGAATCTCAAAAATTCTTAGAAGAATTTATTACCAATGGTGAGAAATTCGTGGAACAAGAACTTGAAAATGGGAAATTATTAACTCCAGAATTCTCGTCTGATATTGCTTTTGGATTTTACCATAATTGGTTACTCGTAAGCCCTTCTCAAGCTGCAATTAAAAAAGTTTTCACAAAAGAATTTTCATTACAGGAAAACGAAAAATATAAAAAGATAATAACAGATATCCCCCAAAATAATTTTATATTTTCTTTTGCAAATACTGATTTACTACTAGATCATATAAAAATTCCTGAATCCTTTAAAAAATATTCACCACTAGCCAAAACTATAGCTCAATCACTACCACATGTTGGAGTATCTCTCCAATACGAAAAAGAACAAATAACAGTTTCTACTAAAATATTGTCCCAAGAGGGTGTTTTTAAGGAAAGGCTTGTCAGTAAAACACCAAATCAAACAATGCCAGAATTGGCTCATATGATACCTAAAGACATTTTGTTTTTTACCAATGGTTCAGATTTGTACGCAAAATATCTTCATACAAAAGAGTTTTTAAGTGAGCTAGATCCACAATTTTCAATTATTTTTGAAGGTTTATTACAAGCACAATCAGAAAAAATATTTGGTGAAAACTTCCAATTTGAACAAGATTTCCTTTCAAAAATGCGTGGCCAATACGCTTTTGCCTTAAATTTTGAAGACGTACTTAAACCATTTATAAATTTTACATTTATTACCGGATTTGGCTATGAAAACAAAACTGAAGATATTTCTCAATTCCATGATGCTATCCATCTTGCTCAAACTCAATTTTCACCAAAGATAGAAGTAGTAGAGTTACCAGATGGCACTACCAGAAAAGAACTTGTTTCTGCCAAACCAGAAGAAATTGCGATTGAAAAAATTGAATTTTCTAATCATACCTTTTTCGCAAATCATGACAAAACAACCCAGCAACAATTTGCTTATGGATTTTTTGACAAAAACCTTGTGTTTTCCACACATAC
>CAZBBI010000056.1:0-5470 GCA_964490135.1 uncultured Candidatus Peribacteria bacterium | reverse complement strand
GTCGAAACTGGAATTTCTCGTGCACTTTGAATTGGATTTTCATCTAAATCGTCATACTTTTCTCGATTCTCTCTTTCTGGTGGATAATAAGGCATTGGCTCCATCGGTGGCATAATTCCTATACGACGATGACTTATCCTATTGTTACTAGACATTTCCTTAGACCGTCGCAGTGATTTTCCAGAAAAAGATGATATAACTGATTCCATCAACCCAGCTTCATCGTTATCTGAAGACATTGCCGTCGGTCTATCCATCGTATTTATCACACCTTTGTGAGAAGGTGTCTGTGCTTTATTTTCATGTGTATTTGTCTTGATTTGGTTTTGATTCCTAATTTGCAAATTAGGTTGATTAATTTTAATTTCACTAGGATTGAAAATATATAAACCTCCTGCCAGTAACACAAAAGACGTTACCATTCCTGCAGGCAACCCGAATCTTTGCCAAAAAGATAAGGGGGATAGTTTTTTATTTTCTAGTTTAGTATTAATTTTTTCGGTTAATTCTACTTTAAATTTAGGATCAATATCAATCTCACCTACCTGTGAAATAGCTTCTTGCACTAGTTTCACAATTTCTGGATCTACGTCTTTGGGAACTTTCCCTGAAATTATTTGGTCGATAATGTGTTCATAATTTTGCATTTCAATAAGTGGTTAAATAATAAATTTTGCTGAACGCTCACTCGATAAACTGTTTTCTAATCAAAAAAGTTTCAAAAATAAAATCAGACTTAATATGTCTGAAGCATGTGGTTTTATCTTTTTTAAACTACGAAAATACTTTGTTTTCACTGTATTCTCTGACATTTCCATCAATACTTCTATTTCTTTAAACTTGAAATCCCCTACTATTTTGAGAATAAATATTTCTTTGTCTATTTCAGAAAACTTTAATTTTTTAAAAATTTCCTCCAAGTTTTCAAAAACAATTTTTTCATTAGTTTCCTCCTTTTGATTTGAATCAGATGCAACATCCGGCATCTCTTCTGGAAATACTTCATGTGATTTTTTCTTCCCCTCATCTATCAAAATATTTCGTCCAATACGAAAAATCCATCCACCAAAGTTTTTGCCATCAAACTGATGTTTCTTATCTAACGCTCTTAAAAATGTTTGACTTGTTAAATCTTCTGCCCAAACCTTGTTCCCTGTTCGTGAAACAAAATATCTATAAATTTTAGGTAAAAATTCACGATAACAGCTTTCAAAATCTTCTTTTGTCATTTTTTTTGATTATACATCAACTAAACAAAAAAAAACTTAAAAAAGTTTCAAAAAGCTTAAAAAAGAAATAATTCTATGAAATATTTATAAAATTAATAGAATTTCCATGAAATGACAAAATCACTCTTAACAGCTCGATATTATTTAGAAATAATCGCATTACCTGCTTTTATATTTCTTGTTGTCCATTTATCTGGACATGGACTAATGTCTCTTGTCGAAGGAGATGAACATAATCATGAAAATACGCATTCACATGAACATCATGAAGGATTTTGTCTTCACGGTATTATTGATTCTATTTTTACTTTAGAAGTGTTAGGTGGAATCCTTTTAATGATCCTATTTGTAGGAATTTGGAATCTTTCTATTTTCAAAAAATGGGTACCTTGTGCGCATGATCATTGTCATAATAAATTAAAAGCATCACACCTATTCGCCATCATGGCTTTTTGTCTTCATTTTTTCCCAGAAGCAAGCATCCGATATATACTTTTACAAAATGCTATAGCTGGCGAAATCACATCTATTGCCGGAGCTATAGCCTTTCTTGCTCATTTTTTAGTTGATATAATTGTTGCCATTCTCCTTTCTTCTTATTGGAGTAACAAAAAAGAATTCACAATATGTCTTGGGTTTATAATTACCTGTTGGTTTATTGCTCTTTGGGGAGGGCAACATATCGCCGAAAACATCCCAGCTTCAGCTGAAGTTGTACTATTCCTCACAAGTGCCTTTTTGTTATCTATGTTTATCCACAAACCCCATAAACCAAAACATTGCACACACTGCTAAACAAAATATTTATCGATTTATTCATTCAGAATAAATTCTATATAAAAGTTAAAAACAGTGACTAACGTCGTCCTCCACGTCGCCCAAGCCATGGCTTTTTGCTTTTATTTTTCTGTTGCTGAAAAGGTGTCTGTCCTGGCTTCCCTCTTCGTTTTTTGGGATTAGGGATCGTATGTTCCGCATGATATGGGTGTTCAGCTTCTACTGGAATTGATTTTGTAATAAGCTTATGGATATCTTTTACATAAGTTTGTTCATCTTTATCACAAAAAGAAAGTGCTACTCCTGTATTTTTAGCACGCCCAGTACGTCCAATACGATGAACATAAGTTTCTGGTTCATTTGGTATTTCAAAATTTATCACATGTGAGAGTTCATCTATATCAATCCCCCTAGCCGCAATATCTGTAGCAACTAATACTTGTGTCTGTTTTTCCTTAAAATTTTTCAAAGCTTTTTGACGTGCACTTTGAGATTTGTTCCCATGAATCGCTTCTGCTTTTATTCCTGATTTATTTACAAATTCAGCAATTTTATTCGCTCCATGTTTTGTACGAGTAAAAACCAGAGCAGAACGAACCGATTTATCTTTTAGAACATGAGTAAGTAATGATTTCTTTTTAGACTTTTCAACCATATACATTTTCTGATCTACCATTTCTGTTGTAGATGAAACTGGTGTAACCTCTACTCGCACAGGCCTTGTAAGCAATGTTTCTGCTAATTTTATAATAGTTGGTGGCATTGTTGCCGAAAAGAACAAAGACTGTCTTTTCCTTGGTAATTTTGCAATCACTTTTTTTACATCATGAATAAACCCCATATCAAGCATCCGATCAGCCTCATCTAAAGTGAAAATTTTCAAATTCTGCAAATCAATAAAACCCTGATTCATAAGATCTATAAGCCGTCCTGGCGTAGCCACTAATACATCAATACCCTGTTTTAATTTTTTAACTTGATGAAATTGTTTCACCCCCCCCAAAATAACAGAATGTTTGAAATTTATATCCTTCCCGTAGTCAGAAAAGCTCTCATCTATCTGAATAGCTAGTTCTCGTGTAGGTGTAATAATCAATGCTTTTATACCTTTTTTCCACTTTCCATTAGTCTTCAATTCTTCTAATATCTGCAATGTAGGGATTGCAAAAGCTGCCGTCTTACCAGTCCCCGTTTGTGCACACCCCAAAAGATCTTTTCCCTGAAGTATTGGAGGAATTGCCTGTGCTTGTATTGGTGTTGGATATTTATATCCCTTAGCTTTTACAGCTTGCAACAGTGGATGGATAAGGTTTAATTTTTCAAATGTCATAATTTATAATAATTTAGAATCAGAATGTACTTATTATTAAAGTAAAAGTCTAATTTTATTTAAATAATAAAAGACAACAAAGTCAACGAGCTATTTTATTTAAAAAAAAACCTATCTTCTCAGATAGGCTTTTTTTATTAATCAATAAATCAATTTATCGATTACCTCCTCGTCCTCCTCCATTTCCTCGTCCTTGTCCTCTTTCTCCACCTTGTTGACCTTGTCCACTACCATCTTGTAATCCTTGTCCTCGTCCTTGTCCTTTTCCTTGTCCACGACCACTGCCGTTTTTAAGTCCTAGTCCAAGCTCCGTTCTAATAGCTTTTGCCCCTTCTAGGTCACCTTCTTGCGCTAATTTATGTGCTTCTGCAAATTGACTAAAGTTATCTGCGTTAACTACTTGTGTAACTCGTCCCCGTCCATCCATAAGTGCTACCCATGCTTCGTAGTTATTTGACTCAAAAGCATTTGTCATTGCCTCATGTCTTTCTGGTGAATGATTTGGTCCTTGAACATTTGGATCACCCTTGTAAGCCGATACTGATGTAACTGTAAATGCTACGATAGCGAGTGCTAATGTTCCGCTCGCTAATTTTGTTGAAGTTTTCATAATGTTTAAATGTAAAAAAGTAAAAATTGGATTGTCGACGTCCACTAAGTAATACTTCAAACCAAAAATTTTCTTTCAAATTATTTAAACATATTCAAAAAGAAATGCCTTCGTTCAATAATATGAAGAACACACATCACAAACAGTGCTATTCCAGCTTCAACATGCCAAAACATAATATCAAATAGAAGTGTGTATTCTAATCCAAAATTAATTTTTATAATAAGCAGAATCCCCAATATTCCTGAAACTAAAAAAGAGACAAGAAGTAAACTGTTCCATATTTTTCTAAAAGTTAGGAGTTTTATAATCTTCTTTTTTAATAAAAATTGCATAATCACATACAATCCAAGTAAAAATGAAGTAATTGGTACAAGATGATAAACTCGTCTTTTTTTATCTGTTGATTTTGTTAACGTTGTATTGGCTTCAACCGATATTTTTTCTTCTTTTATTTCCTGATCATGGTTGATTTCAAATACTGATTGAGAGTGATCGCAGGTATCATTTTTATCGGTATCAGCATACCCTCCGCATTTCCCCGGATACTTGCAACTATCGTGTTTTTCCCCAAATGGACAATCATTTAATGCCTGAACACTAACAAATGATGAACTAAAAAATAAAATAAGAGCGATAAAAAGTTTTTTAATCATGAATTTCATTGTTTTGCCTTCTTCCTTGCCTCATTCTTCCTTTCCACGGTCGTATTTCTTCCGCTACGAAGATATTGTCTTCTAAGATTTTACCAATAATTTTTATTTTTTCATCTTTTTTTAAAGACAATCTTTTTTTTACTTCGGCCTCGCTAAAATCAATTTCCCATTGTTTCCCATTCAGATCCTCAATTATTATATTTTCTTCTTTTTTAATAATTATTCCTGATAAAAATCCTTTTTCTGGCATAGACCATCTTTTTATTTTTTTTTCTTCAATACTTTCGTAGAAGGAAACCTTATCAGCAAATTTTTGCTCTAATTTTTCTCCCCCTCCCGCAAAGAACAAAAGAGTTCCCAAAACAATACTCAAAACAAAACTTCCTCCCACAATAAGAATAGGTGAATATCTATACCCAGTCTTAGTTTTTTTAAACAATTGAACTGCTCCAAATAAAAAAACTACTATAAATAAAATCCAAAGAATAGGCAGGATACTCAATAAAAATTCAATTTTTGAATGTGTCACATGTGACAATATATCAAATTCCGCACTATCAATCGCAAATAAAACAACAGCAAACGCCAGACTCCCAAATTTTATTGAAAACAAAAAAAGCATACAAAACAAAATATTTTTGACCCAAAAGCGCCATTTAGGAACTTGTTCTACTTTCCTAGATTTTATTTTCGCAAGCATTTTTTCAGAATTTTTCATTTTCAATATTAAAAAGAAATTTGTTTTTTAAGAGCCATTTGTCGGAATTTTGATTTTGCACGATTAATTAGTGTTGCCACTGTCCCACTTGGTTTTTTTAGAATATCAGAAATTTCTTGGTAATTTTTTTCTTCCAAAAACTGCAAAACA
>CAZBBI010000055.1:0-5505 GCA_964490135.1 uncultured Candidatus Peribacteria bacterium | reverse complement strand
ACCAAACTTCCTTGCTTCATACAAATCCCCAATATCACGAACAGCTAACTTCGCATTATCCTCCCGACAAACTAAATTTGAAAAATTTAATCCTGGCAAAAGATTATCTCCAGCCAGCACCATAATATCTTCTTTAATTTTATAGTGATCAATACAGGCAGATATTGCTCCAAGTGCACCTAATTTTTCTCCATCAGAAACAGCATCTTCCAAAAATATCTGAACATTTTTTCTGCCTAATTTTTTTAGCTCAATTAAAAAATCATTTTGAAATCTTTTATTGGTTAACAAAAAAACTTCCATATCTAAAGGAACTTTCTCCAAGATATGAGCCAAAATTGTTTTTCCATCCAACAACAGTAACGGTTTTGCCCGAGACTCTGTCAATGGCCATAATCTTGTGGCAAATCCTCCAGCTAGAATTAGTGCTTTCATAAAATAAGTTTAAAGTTTTTAGTTTAAAGTTCAAAGAAAAACTCCCCCCCATACGAGGGGGGCGAGGGGGAGCTTAAAAAAATCTAAATTTTCCTTTTGACATATCGACATTTGCGTCTAAAATCTCGCTGATTTTTTAACCTGTAGAAAATAATGCAAAAAGCGTACGAACACATTGAATCCATTGCTGGTCCTATATTAACGGTAAAAGGAGTAGAAGGCGTGAAATATGAAGAATTAGTAGAAATAATAACATCTTCCGGTCTAAAGAAAATGGGAAAAGTTCTTATGGTCGATGGTGATCGTGCCGCAGTTCAAATGTTTGAATCTACGCAAGGCCTATCAACTACTGGTATAAAAGCTAAATTCCTTGGTAAAGTTGCAACTCTTGGTATGTCGACTGACATGCTTGGACGAATATTTAACGGAGCAGGTGAACCAATTGATGGTGGAGCTAAAATCTTAGCAGAAAAAGAAATTGATATTTCTGGACAAGCTATTAATCCATTTTCTCGAAATTTTCCTTCAGATTTTATTCAAACAGGAATTTCTACAATTGATGTCATGAACACTCTGGTACGAGGACAGAAGCTTCCAGTGTTTTCTGGATCTGGTCTTCCTCATGCAGAGCTAGCTACACAGATTGCCAGACAAGCAAAAGTTAATGATGGATCAGAATTCGTTGTTGTTTTTGGAGCAATGGGAGTAACCTTTGAAGAAGCAATGTTTTTCCAAAAAGAATTTGAACGAACTGGTGCAATTGAAAATGCTACACTATTTATAAACACAGCAGCTGATCCTGTAGTTGAACGAATTGCTGTTCCACGAATGGCACTTTCTTATGCTGAGTATCTTGCCTTTGAAAAAGAAAAACATGTACTTGTTATATTAACAGACCTTACAAATTACGCTGAGGCATTACGAGAAGTATCTGCTGCACGTAAAGAAGTTCCTGGACGACGAGGTTATCCTGGATACCTATATACTGACCTTTCTACTATCTACGAACGAGCTGGACGAATAAAAGGACGTAAAGGATCTTTAACACAAGTACCGATTCTTTCAATGCCTGAAGATGATATTACTCATCCTATTCCAGATTTGACTGGATATATTACAGAAGGACAATTTGTGTTAGATCGAAGTCTTCATCAAAAACAAATTTCACCTCCAGTTGACGTACTTAAGTCTCTTTCACGACTAGCAGGAGCTGGTATGGGAGAAGGAAAAACTCGTGAAGACCACAGTAAATTAAAAGACCAATTATTTGCTTGTTACGCTCGAGGTAAAGATGTTCGAGAGTTAGCAGTTGTACTTGGAGAAAGTTCTCTTTCTGACATTGATAAATTATACCTTAAATTTGCTGATAAATTCGAATCTGAATTCGTTGGACAAGGATTTGACACAGAAAGAACAATTCTCGAGTCTCTAGAACTTGGATGGGAGTTACTACGACCATTTCCTGTTACTGAACTTAAACGAATTAATCAAAAAACAATTGATAAATATCACCCAGATCATAAAAAATAAACCCGAAGGGTCCCCTTTGGGGCTAATTAACGATTAACTAATAAAAAAAGTGAAGAAATATTTCTTCACTTTTTTTTATATTCGTCAACAAAAAATCATTTTAATAAAAAGCAAAAATCAGTAGAATTTATTAGAGTTTCCTTAATAAATTAAATAAATAAATTATGATAAAAAAAATCAAACACATAATTGGTGTTTTAGTAATTTTATCTTGTTTGAGTTTTAGTAACACTCAAGCTTATACAATTTCTACACAAACTGTAGCTACAAATGATATACTCACCAAAGATCTTTGGAATCTGATGGTGGATGATTTGTTTACTTTCGCTAATAAATTTAAATTCATTGATGGAGATACTTCTACCGATGCAGTATTTATGGATGGAAATGTGGGGATTGGGACAACAAATCCTGGATTTAATTTAGAAGTTAATGACGATATAACTATTAAAGGTGGGAACCCCATGTTTAGAGTTACTAAAGACACAACTCAAATTGGAGTATTAGGATATGCTGGTGGATTAATTTCGGGAGGAGGGAATAATCTTGCTATAGTAAGTTCTGGTTCATTTCTTCAATTTGGAGTTGGTTCAAATTCTGAAAAAATGCGAATAACAAGTACAGGGAATGTTGGAATTGGAACGACTGCTCCAGCCTCAAAACTTTCTATTTATAGTGGAGATAATAAAGATACTGGTCCAATAATTAATTTGGGTGGTAATGCGGCTAATCAATTTGAAAGTGGTCGACTTAGATTTACAGAAACTAGTATGGCTGTTTCTCCTTTTTATCAAGGTGCTTTTATTCACTACGATGGAGGAGATAATCGACTTAATATCGGTGTTCATGATACTACAGACTCTTTAACCGCAAATGATACAAACGCTATTAGTATCTTAAGAAGTACTGGTTATGTTGGAATTGGGACAACAACTCCTTCATCAAAATTACATATTGCTGAATCTGGGGCAGGTGATGTCTACACCCTGATTCAAAAAGCTGATAATACCAATGGTAATACAATTAATCTTGATTTTGGTGCATCAGCTTCTTACAACACAACAAATAATTACGGAGGACGATTGAGATATACACGAACTAACTCAAACGGTATAGGGAATTGGGATATCATGAGTGCCGATAGTGCTGGAGTCCCTCAAAGCAGATTAACTATCTTGGATAATGGTAATGTTGGAATTGGGACGACTGCTCCAGGAGCAAAGTTGGATATAGCTGCTTCAGATAGTAACACATTAAAATTAACAAATACTCAAAATTTAGGCACAACACTTTGGAGCGGAAATACCGCGAGTAAAATTGATTTTTATAATGCAGACCCAAGTGGTCCAGGAACATATGCTTCTATCCAAGCAATTGGTAGTATCGATTCTGGGGCTGTTGGTAGTGGAACTGCTAATTATGATTTAACTTTTTGGACGGGGAAATATAGTGGTGGAGCTTTATCTGAAAAGATGCGGATAGACAGCTCAGGTAATGTTGGGATTGGAGTAACTAATCCATCAGAAAAATTAGAGATTAATGGTAATTTATTACTTACAACTTCCGGTACATCACATGCTATTCATTTTGCTAATGGCACTCATAGAATATACAGAAGTATGGGAAATGATCTTATATTAGAAGGATATGATAGTGTTCGTTTAAATACTAGAGGTGTTGATATTTTAACGGCAGACAACTCTGGTAACGTCGGTATTGGAATAGATATTCCAGCAGAAAAACTAGATGTGTCCGGAAATGTTGAAGCTGATGCCTATCTATACTCATCAGATCGTCGATTAAAGAAAAACATTAAACCAATGGATGAAGATTCATTTTCTAAAATTTTAAATATAGATCCAGTTTACTTCGATTGGAAAGATACTAACAAACCAGATACTGGAGTAATTGCCCAAGACGTTGAGGAATATTTCCCGGAATTTATTCACACAAATGGTAATGGAAATAAAACTGTTGATTATCCAAAATTAATAGTTCCTGTTCTCGGTGTGATTAAAGTTCAAAACAATGCTATCACCGATCTTCGGTCTGAAATAGAATTACTAAAAACTGAAATTCAAAATTTAAAAAACTAAACTATGATGTTCAAGTTACAATCTGGTGATAAATTTAAATATGGCAAGAAACTTATTTCGCTTTCTTTTCTTTTTATCTTTCTGCCTACAATCATCACAGAAGTAGATGCTTATACCTTCTCTACAGAACCATGGACACAAGCTGATTGGGGAACTGTTTCTAGAAGTACTCAAGAAACAGAAGTTAAAACTTGGGTTGAAACTAATTGGATAAAAAGAGATGAATTTGTTGAAACTCCATGGGAAGATGTTACCTGGGACGCCAAAACAAGAGAAGAACAAGTTAATGATCAAAAAAGATTTCAATATTTGAGTTGGCGTGTTCACAAAGATTTACCTATTACCTTCTCAACACGTAATAAGAAAGTTATTAATATAAATGAAAGTAAATTTTATTTCGTTCCAAAAAAAACAGTAACAGAATGGGATCGTTTCACAGCATCGGTAGATGCTGGTAATTTACCTGATTTAAGTCTAGCTAACGCAGGATGTACTTACGACAGTCAAGATTATGATGTTGATCAAGTTTGGACAACTTCAACTGCCTGTATTTATACTACTACTTATACATATGCTTGTAATTATCAGTGTGATACTTGCTCAGTACAAGATTATATAGCCTGTAGTATTAATTGTTCTTATTCTGAAGCTTTCAGATGTAGCAGTGGTTGTGGAGCTACTCATTGTAACCTTGGTGGTGATTGTCGAGATTGGTGGGTATACAAAGATGTAAGTTGTAACTGTAGTTATCGTTCAACTTGTACAGGAACTAACAATAATAATGGAACTATAATCACAACACATACCTGTAATGCAGACGGAAGTGTAACTGATTCTGTTGGAACTTGTGGGTAATTAAAAAATTCATATTTCACAATTATCTAAATTTATGATATAATCATGAGATATTTATGATTATATTATGAAAAAACGGTATTTATCAGCATTATTTATTCTTGGATTTTCACTAAATCAAACTATTTATGCAGTAGATTTTGGTGATGCTCCCTCTCCATACTTAGTTGATCACTTAAATGATGATGCCAGACATACCATAAGTGGTACTTATCTGGGTAGCCAAATTGATGAAGAATCTGATTCAGAAAATTACAATCATTATTCAGATATGGCTGCCAACAAAGATGATGAAGATGGTATTGATGATGAAGATGGAATTATTGGTCTTGATGCAGAACCACTTCTTTCTGGTGCGAATAGTGATTATGAAAAAACAGTTACCTTAACAGTAACTGCAAGTAATTCATGTCTTTTATCCGCCTGGATTGATTGGAATATAAATAATGCCTGGGATATCTCAGAAAAAGTAATATCAGAGCGTGTTTTACAAGCTGGTCAAAATAGCATTGATCTGGTTATTCCGACTGGAGATAAAAACTCAATGGGTGATCATGATATAATTGCTGATACAAGAAACGCTGGAGAC
>CAZBBI010000054.1:0-5520 GCA_964490135.1 uncultured Candidatus Peribacteria bacterium | reverse complement strand
CATGGTACGTTGAATATGTTCCTGGGTCTTGTACTCACCGCCCGTCAAGGCATGGGAGTCGGGAGTGCTCGAAGTCTGCAAAATAATTGTGGCCTAAGGCAAAACCGATGACTGGGCTTAAGTCGTAACAAGGTATCCGTACGGGAATGTGCGGATGGAATACCGCCTCTTCCAGAGGCTTGAGGTAATGTAGAGTTTAAAGGACTGACTGGTCCAACTCTCAAAGAAACTTATGAGTTTGCTTAAACAGCTGATTTCTCACTAAGTGTAAATCCCTTCTGGTCATGCGTCCGAGATGTGAAAGAGTTACTAATACTCAAAAAAACTATTCATTTATGAATAGTTTTTTTGTTAGTTGTCGTGATCTCGTAAAGGAGAGATAAGATTGTGATTTATTTGGAAAAGCTATAAACTATTAGAGATAGACTATTAATTTCCGCTCCATGAATTGTCCAAGTTGTAACTCCGAAGATACAAAGGTAATAGATTCTCGTTTAACTAATGCTGGAGCAGCTGTTCGTCGTAGACGAGAATGTGTTACTTGTGAATTTAGATTTACAACATTTGAGAGAGTCCAAAATGCAAATTTAATGGTTCGTAAAAAAGACAAAACAGTAGAACCTTATGATCGAGAAAAACTAGAAAAAGCTATTTTGATTGCTTGTGGGAAACGACCTGTTTCTATTGAGAAAATCAGAGAACGTGTATCAGAGCTTGAGGAAAAATGGGGAAAAAATAAGGAAGTAGAGACTTCAATAATTGGTGAAGATATTGTTGAAGTTTTAAAGGATATAGATGAGATAGCTTTTATTCGTTTTGCATCAGTTTATAAGCAGTTTAAAGATGTAGAAACATTTAAAAAAGAATTAGAAAAAATATTATAAACATTTTTAGCCTGTAAAAGTATTTTTCAAAAGGTGGAAAAAAAACATTTAAGCTTTTCTGCAACATGTTTTTCTTTGATCACAATCTTTATACATATATCATTGTAAGGATGATAAAAGGTATATTATGAAAAAAAGTGTTATTTATATATTCTTATTGGGGGTAATCTTCGGAATTATCGGTTATTTTGCTGTTCAAAGTTATATAGAACAACAACGTAAACTTGAATTAGAAAAATTAAATTTAATTACCTCTTTAGAGGATTTTGTATCGAGGATTAGTTTTTACGATGGAGGGGCCTTAACTATGGCGGAAGCTGATATGATTTATTATGACTACGTGGGGGCAAAAACTTCAAATGTTTTTATGTTTTCGGCAAGAGAGCATTATGCTCAAAACGTACGAAATCAAGAAATGTTAAATCAGGCAATAAATTTCCTTAGAGGGTCTAAAAAATTAAAAGGGATAACTTTTTCAAAGAAAATCACATTACCCGAAATGAAAACCCACAAAGCGCTTCATACGTGGGATAGTTATGCAGATAATAGTTTTTTGAAAATAAAGGAATTGTTAGAAAAAAAACTTAAGCGAGCAAGTATCTCTATAGAAGAAATGAGTCTTCTTCATTATACTTACAGCCTGGAAGGTGATTATGTCTCTGCAGAAAGGTTGGAAAAAACAATATGTCAGAAATCTAAAAAAGACTGTAAAAAGAAGGAGACAGTATTGATTACGGGGACGGTTCTAGATTTGAAAGGCAAGCCGTTAAAAAACACGACTATTTCTGTTTTAAATTACTCAACTCAAAAACCTGCAATTACGGGTGAAGACGGAAGTTTTCAATTAAATATCCAAACAAATTCTTTAGAGAAGATTCGTCTAAGAGCACTAAAAAGAGGATATTCGGATGGGTTTAGAGATTTTTATGTTTATCGACCAGAAGGAGAAAACTATGAAGAAACTATTCTTAAAAAAGAGGCTAATTTTACCTTAAATCAATCACATGCAATTGTGGCTCTTGATTTAGATAATAATAAAATAGATTTAACAAAAAAGGGGATAGTGAAAAGTGCAAATTTTAAGGATAATCAGTTTATCATTAGAATTAAGAACAACATCTATAAGATTCCTAAAAATGTTTTTATTAATATAAAAAAGGAATCGGTACTTAGCGGAAACGTAGAAGTGCATTTTTATGAATTTGATAGAGATAGTTCTTATGATATGGAAAATTTAGTTTTAGCAGATATTTCCAGTGAAGAAGGTCAAAGAATGTTTTTGGGGGGATTTCTTACGACTTTTGGGATGCCGTATATGCAGTTTTATTCAGAAAAAGGAGAAGAATTATTTGTTGGAAAGGCCAATCCTATATACCTGACTTATCAACTTGTGGAAATGGAAGAACTTAGAATAAAATATAATAAAGATAGACCGATTACAGAGGAAGATTTGGAAGCGCTAGTAGCACTTTCTAGTAAATCAGAAGAATCTCCACTCTCTCGGGAATATCTTAATACATTACCTTTTGATTTTCCACCATGGTGGATGCTAAACAGAAAGAAGGGAATGTGGGAAAATGTTCCTTTTAAAATGTTAGATACCAAGGGGTTACTGGAGACAACTTTTTATTCGTATGATTAACTTATTTAATAATTTATAAAAATGAAAAAATTTACAATTTCGGCTTTCGCGTTTATGGCAGGGATCTCTGTCGGTGTATGGTTAATGTTTGGTGGAGGGTTTATTGGTAGTTCTGAGGTTAGTTCTAATGGGGATTTTATTTGTAAATCACAGCCGATGGGTACAAGCAGTTCAGGATGTACAGGAGGATCATGGACTACGTGGGATTTAGACACTCATACTCAAATTTATCGTGGATTTATTCAAAGAACAAAAACAACTCGAAATTGGTACAGTAATACAGGTGGACCGGGCCATGATTATGGTGAAAACCCATACCCGTGTGGAGAGAAAGGAATAAGAACTGTAACTAATGTAGTTTCGTCCGAACCATGTACGATGACTCGAGTAGATCCGGGACCACCAGCACCCGCAGCAACTACAGAAAATATTCCAGCAGTTTGTGAAAACTGTTAAGTAGTAGTATTTTCAAGTTAAAAATTATTATTGAAAAATAAATTATGAAGAAAAAAGTAATTATATTAATATCGCTATTTATAATAGGTATTTCTATTGGATTGGGGATTGGGATGTATTCTGACAAAACATTAGAGAGTTTTGTGAACTATGATTATGTTTGTGGAATAGAAAAAACAGAATGGAGTGAGTGTTCTGATGGGGAATGGACAGAACCAAATATGGGAAATAAAGAAAAAGTTTCAATAGATGGGGATATCATTCCACCACAATCTAGAATGTACAAGGGTACACAAAAAAAAATATCAAAATTAAAATATGGTAATAATAAAAATGGTTGTAACCAAAAACTTTTATTTAGCTCGGTTAGCAACGGGATCCTTCAGCTTCGTGACAGTAAAGATTTTGTTCGGCAAGAAATAGATATCTTTAATAGAGGAGTGATTATACTAGAGAACGATGAACATGTTGAGTTTATACCAGAAGAGATACGTTTTTGTAAAAAAATTGAACCAATAGAGGTTAATGATAAAAAAAGAATAAGATAAAATATTTATTAAAGAGGGTAATTAAAAAATTAAATTATGAAAAATAACAAAACTATAATCATTTTATCTTTAATGTTTATTTTAATGACTTTTTCTTGGGAAAAAGTATCTATTGGGTCACTTGTAAATGCAAATAACTCAATAATAGGAAGTAGTGATGAATGTCTGCGAGAAGGATCTATATGGAATAGAGATTTTGGGATTTTGGGGAAATGGGGAAGTTATGGAATAAATCCCTCAGGTTCAAAAATAGAGTCTTCAACCGCCGAAGCTGAACTTTTTTGTTCAGATAAAAAAGAAAAAGATTATTGGCCTCGTCGGATGTGGCACAATGGAGCAGTGAAATTAAAATTAGAATGTGCCAATGATCCAGATGGAATAAGTGGTTGTGGTATATTGTGTGAAGAAAATGGTAAGGTTATTCCGGAAGTAATTATTGTGGAACAAAATGGAGAATATGACCTTTGTACGTCAGACAAAGCAGGGAACGCTGTAGTACAAAAAGTTCATGTAAATTGGATAGATTGGGGAGGAAGCAAAAATGGTCCAACATCGGGACGACCCGAAATTATCAGGCAAAATGGTAAAAAAATAATTTGTAAATTAGAGGACAAGAGTATTTATAATGGTCGTTGGCTAAATGCCAAAGATGGAGATGTTACTTGTGATGTTTTAGTAAAAGATAATGAAGGAAATGGAAAAAATTCTCCAGAAATGGTTCTTCCTCCCGAAGAAAATGATTATGCAAGTAATTGGTATAATATGGAAGAAGGCGGACTTTCCGGAGTAAAGAGGATAGAGTTTATTGGTAAAATATTTAATTTTTTATCTAATACAGAATTAGATAGAGATATGTTAACTCCAGAAATTGTTAAAGATACATTTGAATTTGTCTTTTCGGAAGACATTGAAAAAAAGGTTGAACCAATAAATACAGCAGGACTAAGGGTTACTGATTACGCAGGGAATCATAATGATGCTGAAGATCAAGATATTTCGGACTGGGTTATAAGAATTGATAAAACACTTCCTGTTTTTGATGAAGGATTAAAGTGTTATTCAAAGTACAAAACTTATACGGGATTGGAGATGTCAACAAATGTTAATTTTCCAAATGGATGGACTAATGCCCACGTAGAATGTACATACTGTTTAATTGATCCAAAAACAAATAATTCAAGCTCTCGATTGGAATCATGGAATTCAAAAACATCAGCTAAAAAATCAGGAATCTCCGAAGAGTGGACTGTGAATAAATCAGATCAAGATCTAGCTGAGCAACATTGTGAATCTTTTACATATGCACAAGAACAGCTTCAAAACTATGATTTGGATGGAGATATGACAGATACGGCGGGAAATAACGTGGAATTTGAAGAAGAATTTATTATAAAAATTGATACAAAGCCTCTTGCCTTTGATGAAGGTATTAGGATGAGAAATACTGAAGAATTTAGATTTCTTTCTGATGAAAGAGACAGACCTACACAGTTTGAAGCACATGAAGAATTTCAGCTTTCCTTGGGACTAATAGATCCAGCTGAGAATGAAGCCCCAATTGATTGGGTGGGGTCATGGATGTCACTTAGACACACTCCAGGAGAGGGGGCGACAGAAGGGATTAATAGTTTCTCAACAATACCTTTTAAAGATTTACCTACGGGAGTAGCGCTGAATACTAATTCACAATTGATTGCTTTTACGGAAGGTTCAGATATTTTTGAAAAAGCAGGTCTTTATGAGATAGTATTTTATCTTGTTGATCAGGCACACAACGAACAAACGCCTAAAACACAGAAACGGTATGTTAGAATTATGTCTTCAGAAATAGATCCACAAGAAGAATCATCTAACTCTGAATTTAAAGACATTACACGGAATGGTGATGTTTATGCTAATAATCAAGACAAAAGAGAGTTGAATATTAGCTTAAGAGATCGATTTGGTAATGTGATTTATAAGCGAGATATAGAAGTAAGTATACCAGATC
>CAZBBI010000053.1:0-5662 GCA_964490135.1 uncultured Candidatus Peribacteria bacterium | reverse complement strand
TCAACAGGGTTAGAAGATAATAAAGCCAGTGAAGAATGGCATAATTACCTCTATGAATCAGATGAAAGAATTAATAACTGGCTAAGGGACTGTCGAGCTATATGGACGTGTTGCAAAAAGCTTCAACATGACCCCCGATATATTGAGCATATTCGTCGGTATATTATGTTTGATCAAATTACGGCGCCTTTTTGCAATGGAAATGCTTCAATGAGTTTCCCTGATTGGAGAAATAATCCAGACAGAAGAGATTTCTCTATCAAGGTCTATCACAAGCTTACAAAAGACGAAATGGATTTAATTATGCATGATTTAGAAGGTTTAATGAATCATTACATACCAAGCTCTCAAAAAAAGTTAAAACCAAAGCCTGAGCTCGAAAGGGATTTAGCTGTTATTGAAAAGACCAAAAAAATAGGAGAGATGGTTGTAACTCATGATGGTGCTCACGAATATAGCTACAACGACCTTGTTGCTGAAGTCTACGAAGACGATTCTGAAAATAATAATACTTTAAATAGTGATAAAAAAAGAAAAGAAAGCCTTAGAAAAAGTAAGACCAGAACTGAGCAAGATATAAAAGACCGACTTGGATGGGACACCACAACTTGATTTTGATGTCCCAGAGGTAAGAAATCCGAGGTCTATGATTATTCCATACTTTGTAAATCACATCTTATGGATAATTCAAATTCGGCATCAGGAAAACTGAAGGTTTTCCATATTTCACCAGACTCTCTTAACCCCGCCCCTTACAATCCCAGAAAATGGGACAAAGGAGCTATCGATCAACTAACCGAAAGCATTCAACGATTCGGTTTAATTGACCCCATCCTTGTAAATGGGGCGAAAGAGAGAAGAAATATCGTTATTGGCGGACACTTTCGTCTCAAGATTGCCAAAGACCTCGGGTACAAAGAAGTCCCCATTGTCTATCTCAATATTCCAGAACTCGAACGAGAGAAAGAGTTAAATCTTCGCTTGAACAGAAATTCTGGAGAATTCGACTTTGAGTTACTAAAAAACTTCGACATGGACTTACTCCTTGATGTTGGGTTTGATGAAACGGATCTATCGGCTATTTGGGATGAGGCACTTGGGGTTGAAGATGATGAATTTAAAACCAAAGAAGAGCTTGAAAAAATAACCGAATCACAATCGAAAGAAGGCGATGTGTTTCAATTAGGAAATCACCGACTAGCTTGTGGAGACTCGACCAATCCTGAAGTGCTTAAAAAGCTCTTGGGACAAACGAAGGTTAACATGCTGTACTGCGATCCCCCGTATAACATAGGCTTCAGCTATAAAAATGGCGTTGGGGCGAAGGGAAAATATAAAGGCTCAAAAACCAAAGACGACAAAAGTGATATAGAGTACCGAGATTTTTTAGAAGCCACACTTCAAAATGGTCTCAATCATTGTCCGCCAGATACACATGTGTTTTATTGGTGTGATCAGAACTATATCGGCTTATTACAGTCGATTTATAAACAAAATGGAATCGATCCCAAGCGAGTGTGCTTATGGATAAAAAACAGCCAAAACGCTACGCCGCAGGTGGCATTTAACAAAGCGTACGAACCTTGCGTGTATGGAACACGAGGCGAACCGTATTTATCCCCCAAGTCTTCAAACTTAACCGAGATCATTAACCCTGAGATTGATACAGGTAATAGAACCATTGATGACATTTTAGACCTGCTTGATATCTGGCTTGTCAAAAGACTCCCTACTAATGAGTACCAACATGCCACGGAAAAACCTGTGGTGTTGCACGATCGACCATTAAGGCGTTGTACGAAACCAGGCGACACAGTTTTGGATATGTTCGGAGGATCTGGATCAACCTTAATTGCCTGTGAACAACTTGGGCGAAAGGCGTTTTTAGTAGAACACCAACCTGAATTTTGCGACTTAATTATAAATCGTTACCTAGCTCTTAACCCACAAAACCATGTCAAAAAAATCAATTAGTCTCGGAGACGTATTCCAACTAGGTGAACATCGCCTCATATGTGGTGATGCCACCAACTCAAAGCATGTTAAATCCCTTTTATCACAAGACCAAGTAAAACTCATTCTCACGGATGTCCCCTATGGGGTCGCTTTAGTAGAAGGTAAAAAAGGCTTTAGTAAATCAAAGGTAGAGCATGCTCCGATTGAGAATGATCACCTGCAAACCGATGAGGAATTCAAAGCTTTTACTGCTCGGTGGCTACAGCCTGTGAAAGATCATCTAACCAGAAAAAATACGTATTACATTTTCAATTCCGACAAGATGATGTTTCCCATGCGAGAAGCGTTACTTGAGGAAGGATTTAAGTTTTCTCAATTGCTTGTCTGGGCGAAAACAGGGGCGGTTATTGGGCGACTCGATTATTTACCTCAGCATGAACTGATTGCCTACGGGTGGAGAGGGTGTCATGAGTTTCTGAAGTCCAAGGATAAATCCATTCTAATAAGTCCTAAGACGAGGAAGAATGATCTACATCCCTCGATGAAAAATATATCAGTTTTACGAAGATTGATTCTTAATAGTTCACGAACAAAAGATTTTGTCTATGACCCCTTTGGTGGAAGTGGATCGACTTTAATTGCTTGTGAACAAACAAAACGTAAGTGCCTCATGATCGAAATCAGCCCGAAATATTGCCAAGTCATTATTGATCGATGGGAAAAACTAACCCAGCAGAAAGCCATACTTCTTAACCTTCCCCAAAAATGAATCGAGAAGAAAAACAACAACAGCAAAAACAAGCGATCTGTGATCAGCTTAGGAAGACTCCAATCATACAAATTTCTTGTGAGAAAGTAGGGGTTAGTCGAGCGACTTATTACCGCTGGCGAAAAGATGATAAAGATTTTACGAAGAAATCGGAGGAAGCCTTAAGCGAAGGCGTTCATTTAATGAATGATATGGCGGAATCACAACTTTTGTCTGCCATAAAGTCACAAAACATGACGGCTATTATTTTTTGGCTTAAGCATCGTCACAAGTCCTATACCCAGAAGTTCGAAGTTACTACCAGAATTGATAACCCAGACCTCACAGAAGAACAGCAAGCAATGGTACAAAAGGCTTTAGCTTTGGGTTCTTTATTTCCATCTACAAAATTAACCAAAGATTAACCATGAAAGAAATCATTCCCGTTATCGAAGAAAATCTAGTTGAGAAAGTTCTCACAGATCAAAAAGTAAGAAAAGAAATTACAGAGCAGAGTCATTATTGGTTTTTCCATACTTATTTCCATCATTACATTACACATAAAACAGCTTCTTTTCAGCAAGAAATTTTCGAGCTGACCGAAGACGAGAAAGTGAAAAACATGGTTATTATTGCCTTCCGAGGGTCAGGGAAATCTACCATCGTAAATCTCTCATACCCCTTATGGTCCATTCTTGGAAAACAAAAGAAAAAATTTGTATTACTAGTCGGGCAAACACAACACCAAGCCAAACAACATCTCAAAAATATTAAAAGAGAGATGGAATCTAATGAACTTCTTCGTAAAGATCTTGGACCTTTCAAAGAGGATGACGAGTGGAGCACCTCTTCACTCCTGATCCCAAAGCATGATGCCCGAATTATGGCGGTTTCAATGGAACAAAGTGTTCGAGGAATACGGCATAACCAATACAGACCCGATCTTATTATTTGTGATGATATTGAGGACTTGTCGTCTGTAAAAACTCTTGAAGGACGGAATAAGACTTATGATTGGCTTACAAGTGAAGTTATTCCTGCGGGAGATCAAAGTACGCGACTGGTAATGATTGGAAATTTGCTTCACGAAGATTCTGTCATCATGCGAATGAAAGAAAAAATTAGAAAACAAGAAATGAGCGGAAAGTATAAAGCTTACCCTGTGGTTCGTAACAAAAAACCTCTTTGGGTTGGGAAATATAAAAATATGCAGGCCATAAAGACCGAAGAAAAACGTGTCGGAAATCCAATTGCTTGGGAACGAGAATTTATGCTTCGAATTGTTCCAGATGATGGGCAAGTAGTACATAGAGAATGGATTCAGTACTATGATGAATTACCAAAGTCTAATTCTGTTGACCCTGACGAAGGGGGTATATCTTTTAGACAATGTGCCATTGGGGTTGATTTGGCCATATCACAAAAACAAACGGCCGATTATACCGCTATGGTTCCCGCTAAGATTTATCTGATTGGTCATAAAGCTTTTGTTTATATTCTGCCAGAAATTGTTAACCGAAGAATGGATTTCAGCACCTCACAAGAAACTCTTAAAGCCTTGGCTGAAACAATTTATGATAGTCCGAAAAGTGTGAAGATGTATATCGAAGGGGTTGGGTATCAGCAAGCCTTTATCCAAGAAACTAAACATCAGGGATACGAAACCGTGGATGTTCAACCGAGAGGAGATAAACGATCAAGGTTATCCACTTCCAGCCACTATATTAAGACAGGACGAGTAATGTTTCCTAAAAAAGGTTGTGAGCGACTTATTTCGCAAATGACAGGATTCGGAGTAGAAAAACACGACGATATGGTAGATGCACTTACAACACTCGTGAATGAAGTCATGAAAGATCCACCACGTAGACATTTTTTTGCTTTCTTTGGAGGAGATGGGGATGACGAAATCCACTGGTTCTAAGAATAAAAACTAGACTATAAGTTTTATCACAGCATCAATGTAAGTAATGGAAAAACCAATTACCCTCAGATACTGCTTATACGCTAGGAAGTCATCAGAAGCAGATGAAAAACAAGCGATGAGTATTGATTCTCAAATCAAAGAGATGACCCAAATTGCAGACAAAGAAGGGATAGAAATTGTAGAAACAATCAAAGAGAGTAAGTCAGCTAAATCATCAGGACAAAGAATCGGTTACAACAAGCTGATTCTTGGCCTGAGTGAACAACGGTTCAACTGCATCCTTACCTGGGCACCAGATAGGCTCAGTAGGAATGCAGGAGATCTTGGAACCTTGGTTGATTTTATGGACCAAGAAAGGTTGGTAAAGATCCAGACGAGTGGACAGCAATTCACAAACACCCCAGATGAAAAGTTCTTGCTGATGATCCTGTGTTCTCAGGCAAAACTGGAGAACGATAACAGGTCAAAGAATGTGAAACGAGGGATGAGAGCTAAATGTGAAACAGGTGTGCGTCCTGGATCCCCGCCAATTGGCTATTTATTACAACGAGGCGAAAAGTTTACCGATGTTAGCTCCATCGAAGTCGATCCAGTAAGAGCCCCTTATATCAAACAGATTTATAAGCTGGTAGCTCATGAAGGCATGAGTGGACGACAAGTATGGGAACACATGAGAGATAACGGTCTAAGGTCTAGAAATGACAAAATCGTATCTCTAAGCATGATTTATAAGATATTGGGCGATACCTTTTACCTTGGGCGGTTTGAGTACCCTAGAGGTTCTGGGAATTGGTATGAGGGAGCTTACAAGCCACTCATTACCAAAAAGATGTACGACCTAGCCCAAACTAAGCTAATTGTCAGCCCTAAAGGGAAGTGGGGACGGAAACAGTTCTACTTTAACAAGATTTTCAAATGCGGAATCTGTAATTCTGGAGTCTGTGGCGAAAGTCATATAAATCGACACGGCAAAGAATACACCTACTACAAATGCAATCGATATTACGGACATGGAGTGTGCAAAGAGCGAT
>CAZBBI010000052.1:0-5790 GCA_964490135.1 uncultured Candidatus Peribacteria bacterium | reverse complement strand
TAATATCTCTGGTGAAATTCCAAAAGTATTAGGGGATTTAGATTATTTAGAACATTTACTTTTAGCGAATAATAAATTCACAGGAGAAATCCCAGTAGAGTTAGCTAATATTTCAACATTAAAAACACTTTCACTTAGTAGTAATAAACTGATTGGATCTATTCCTGCAGTATTTGGAAATCTTTTGGAGCTAAGATATTTTCATGTGTTTGATAACAAACTGTCTTGTTATATGCCGTCCGAATTTACAAAACTGAAAAATTTAGTAGATGGTGATGGACTTAGAATTCATGATAATCAGATATTAGTTCCCGAAGAAGAAACAGATCTTTATTCATTTTTAGATAAAAAATCCCCTAAAGGGGAAGCTGTTTTTACTTCTCAAATAAATCCTTATTGTGGAGAAATTCCTACAGATTTAATTCTTGATTCACAAAGTATTGATGAAAATAAACCAACTGAAACTCTTGTTTCAAATTTGAGCACTTTAGATGAAGATGATACAATTTTTACTTACACATTAGTTGTAGGAGATGGAAGTAATGATAATAAATCTTTCAAAATCATTGGATCAACATTAGTTTCATCTGAGATTTTTGATTATGAAACAAAAAATTCTTATTATATTCGGTTGAATACTAATGATGGAGACAATAATTTTGAAAAAGAGTTTACGATATCAATAAATGATGTAAATCTTGCACCTACTGATATTTATTTGAGTTCAAATATTATCCCTGAACAACAGATAGTTACTACCCCAATTGGAAAATTTACATCTGAAGATGATGGGGAAAGTAAGAGTCTGACTTACAGTTTAGTAGGTGGTGTCGGGGCTACTGATAATGGTTCGTTTTTAATTAATGGTGATGAATTACAAGCAGGAAGAGTTTTTGACTTTGCCACACAATCGGTTTTTTCTATTCGAGTGAATATTAATGATGGTGTGAGTGATTTTTCAAAAGTATTTATTATTACTATTAGTTCTGACCGGGACGGGGATGGAGTTACCGATACATCAGATATTAATCCGAGTGATGCGTGTTTACCTTTAGCAACTTCTTTAGCTTGTCTTAGTCAAGATAGAGATCGTGATAACGTAGCAGATGGTTCGGATTTGGATCCAAACGATCCGTGTGTTCCTCATTCGGCTTCTCAGGCATGTCGAAATAAATGGGGACCTTATTGGGATTTACTTTATGGGGATGGAGTAGAGCCACCAGATCCAATACCAGAAGAACCACTTGATTCTTGTGGGCAAAGTTGCCGTTATGGAATTGATCGTTATGAAGGTGGATATTTTACCGGAGCTACTGGTAAAAATGGAGTATTTCGTACTGGTGATTTTATTACTTATATACCACCAAAAGGACATTCGCTTGAAACTTATCATGTTAATTATAGTAAAATTGGTGTTTGGAAGATTAAAAAAGCATATGAATCTGTTCAGATTAAACCTGGATACCTTGATCACCAAAAAATACAGTTTCCACTTCATGTAAAAAACGGTGAAGGAAAACAAATAGTGTTACTTCGGTCACCGATAATTACGATTGATAATAATCCAGCAATTTACAAAGATACGGGTCATTTTATCGGGGCATCAGGATCAGCGGGGGCATTTATGGAAGGTGATGAACTAAGGTATTTTGGGCCAGTTGATAGAAAAGAAGGAGATAGTTTTGAAATAGATCTTTATCAAGTGGGGATGTCAGATTTTTTGGCAGAGAGATATCCATGGATACTAACAGATATTGAATCATGGTATGGTAAATATTTGGATGTTTACGTTACTGTTACAGATATTTCTGGGAACGAAAACAAGTTTAAAGGACCAAGAATTTGGTTTGGAAAAGTTAGAAAAACAGAAGACCTTCAAGCGGAATATTTAGAAAAAAAATCTTCAGCAAATAAACCAGTGTTAGCGGAAAAAGTTGAAAAAATTCCACAAAGGAAGAAGAATCCATTTTTTCGACCAGAAGATCCATATGATATGGTTTTGAAGGAAAATTTAGATAAACAAATTAATCGTCCAACTGAACCAAAAGTTATTGAAGATTTTGATCTTCGAAAAGATTTGGAGAAAAATTGGGGAATTATTTCTACACCACCAACTGTGGAAAATCCATTTCCTGCTGAAGAAAAAGCTCAAAAATCTGGGTCACCAGAACTTAGACAACGGTTACTTAAAAAACAGCATAAATCAGCTAAAAAGAAACTTTCTCCGCCTAGCTTGAGAGATTATCTGGATGGGTTGATGAAATAAGTTTTCTAAATTATTTCCAAATCAAAACATTTTGTTTAAGATTTATTTCGGTGTCCCCAATTTTTTTTTGACTATTACCTTCTGGGTTGGATACAAGCCATTTTAAACAATCTTCTACTTCATTAAAACTTGGTGTTTTTTTAGAAATTTTTCTCAAGAATTCTCTTTGAATAATTGGGGGAAGTGATTGAAAGCTTTTTAGCTTAATACTTTCATCCTTTATCTTGGTTTGTTTGTCTAAGAAATCTTGAATTTCCTCAAAAATAATACTTTCTTTCACAAACACTTTTTCTAGGTTAGGAGTGATTTTTCGTAATTGTGGAAGGATATTTTGACGGATTAAATTTCGCTGAAAATCTGTATTTTGGTTAGATGAATCTTCTCGCCATTCTAATTCATTTTTTTCAGCATAATCAATGAGTTCTGATTTAGAAATATCCCAGAAAGGTTTTGTATTTTTATCAAAAGGCGATAGTCCAGAAACTCCACATCCTTTTGTTAAACGGAAAATCATAGTTTCAACGAGATCGGTGGCATGGTGAGCGGTTAGGATTACTTTTGCTCCAAATTCTTGGGAGGCTTTAGCGGAAAGTTTTTGACGTTGTAATCTCCATTGTGCTTCACCACCTAAATCCTTCTTGTCAGGGTGGATTAATTGTTCAGAATAAAATTTAAGATTTTTAGTTGAACAAATATCTTGTACAAACTTTAAGTCTTCATAAGAATCTTCTCTAAGGCCATGATCAAGATGGAAAATAGCGATGTTTGATGGTTTTACTACCTTACTTGCCACGTCTAAAAGTACCATAGAATCCACTCCACCAGAAACCATTAGAAGAATTTTTTCATCTTCTAGATTTTGAGTTTTAATAAATTGAGTGAATTTTTCTTCAATATTCATAATTTAGTTAATCGTTAACAAGTTAATCAGTACTCCCAAACCCTCCTCGTGAGTTTTTTTCTGGTTTATCAGTATCTTCAAATTCGATTTTTTCAGTTTTAACAAAAAGTCCTTGAGCGATTCTGTCACCTTTCTTTACATATACAGTTTCTTCTGAAAAATTAAGTACTTGGATTAAAATCTCATCTTCACCACCACAATAATCCCGATCAATTAGTCCGATAGAGTGGGGGAATAGAAGTCCAGTTTTGCTATAAGTAGAACTTCGTGGAAGAATTAATAAAGCGAGATTTTCTGGACACTCAACGATGACATTTCCAGGAATTAACCCTACTTTGTTAGATTTTATTTCTGTGTTTTCCCGAGCCAAAAAATCAAAAGCAAAACTGCCTTCCGTTTCATATTTAGGGAGTGACAGAGTTTGATCAATACGGTGAATTTTTATTTTCATGACTTCATCATAGCAAAAAATGCTTCTTGAGGGATTGTTATTTTTCCAAATTGTTTAAGTCGTTTTTTACCTTCTTTTTGCTTTTTTAGTTTTTTCTTTTTCCTTGAAACGTCCCCCCCATACAGTCCGGCTGTTACATCTTTTCTCATAGCTGAAATAGTTTCTCTTCCAATGATATTGGCTCCAATAGCAGCTTGAATAGCAATAGTAAATTGAGCTTTAGGAATAATCTCCTTAAGTTTTTCACACCAACGCATTCCCATAGATCGAGCGGCATTTTTATCTACAATTTGGCTTAAGGCATCAATTCTGTCTCCAGCAACCAAAATATCAAGACGAACAAGATCACCAGATCTCATTCCAATAGGATCATAACTCATGGAAGCGTATCCAGAACTTATTGATTTTAAGTCGTCATAAAAATCAGTCACAATTGAAGATAATGGAATTTCAAAAGTAAGTTCGACTCTGTCGGCGGTGGTGTATTGAAGGTTTTTGTGTAAACCTCGACGATCAGTACAAAGTTTCATAATTCCCCCAACTTGATCAGAGGGACAAAGAATATTTATTTTCATCCAAGGTTCTTTAAGCTCATCATAAAGACCATTATCAGGAAGATCAGAAGGGTTAGCAATTTTTTTAAAACTTCCGTCATTTAAAATCATTTCATACCACACGGATGGGGCGGTTACGAGTAAATCTAAATCAAATTCTCGTTCGAGTCTCTCTTGAATAATATCTAAATGCAGTAACCCCAAAAATCCAGCACGAAAACCATGACCAAGTGCACCAGAATGTTCTGGTTCATATTGAAGAGAAGCATCATTTAGTGAAAGTTTTTCCATAGCTTTTCGCAATAGACCAAAGTCATCACCACTTACAGGATAAATTCCTGCATATACAAAAGGTGTAACTTCAGTGTATCCGGGAAGAGGGAGAGCTTTATCAGTCAGTTTCACTTTAGCTGATTTTTTCCAAATTGTTTCCCCAACTCTGGCATCAACTACATTTTTTAGACCAGTGACAACATATCCAACTTCACCAGTATTTATACTTTTTGTTGGAGAATATTTAGGACTCAAAAATCCGACCTCAAGCGCTTCAATCTCTCGACCTGTTCGGAGTAAAGTTAATTTATCTCCTTTATTTATTTGTCCAGAAAAAACTCTAACAGAACTTACTACTCCACGATAAGTGTCAAAAGTTGAGTCAAAAATAAGAGCTTTTGTCTGATCTTTATCGGCAAAAACTTCTTGGTTTTCAAAAACTTGGTTAGCTTTTGGGTCAGGTATTTTTTCAATAATTTTATCAAGTAATTCCTCTACATTTGTTCCGTCTTTAGCTGAAACTGTCAAAATGTCTTCAGCCGGAAATCCTAAAACATTTTCAATTTCTTCAGCTCGTTTAATTGGTTCAGAAGCAGGTAAATCTATTTTATTTAGAACAGGAATAATTGTGAGACCATATTCCATAGCCAAAAATACATTAGCCAAAGTTTGTGCTTCAATTCCTTGGGTGGCATCAACGACCAAGATGGCTCCTTCGCAGGCTGCTAAACTTCGACTTACTTCATAAGAAAAGTCTACATGTCCTGGTGTATCAATTAGGTTTAATTGAAAACCTTTCCAAGCCATTCTAACTGGTTGAAGTTTTATAGTGATACCTCGTTCTTGTTCCAGTTCCATGGTATCAAGATGTTGCCCAGTGGTCATATTTCGTTTATCAACTGTGCCAGTTAATTCCAAAAACCTATCGGCCAAGGTTGATTTTCCATGGTCAATATGGGCAATGATACAAAAGTTGCGGATATTATGGGTCATTCTAAAGTTATTCGTTAATCGTTGATAGTTAATTAGTTAACAAAATTGTATTTAATTTTTTTTTTCATACAATTAAAGATATGAAAATTGTTCGAGGATTTACATTAATAGAACTATTGGTGGTTATGGGAATCATTGCTATATTGGCTGTAATAGCGGCACCAAATTTCATAGAAATGCAAAATAAAGTTAAGTTTAGAGAAGATTCTCAGAAGTTTTTAGATATTCTAGGAGAAGCTCGTTCAAATGCACTTTCTAATAAAAATTGTGGGAATGGGAATAATAGTAATTATAGTTGTTCATTTCACTGCGATCAGAGTAAAAGGATTATGGGGTCATTTTGAACACTATC
>CAZBBI010000051.1:0-5790 GCA_964490135.1 uncultured Candidatus Peribacteria bacterium | reverse complement strand
TAATTTTACACCAGCACGAGTTGTCAAAAGACCTGTGTCTGTGAATTCGTCTACAGTAGTTCGAACGGAATAACAAAGTCCTTTTGCTTCACGAACATTTTGAAACATCCTAGAACTCATATTGCCACCCAAAATTGTAGCTAAAATCTTTTGTGCGGGAAAATTCTCATCAGTTTCAGCAATAGTTCTCATTCCAAATGAAATATGATATTGCTCAGTTTTTTTCATTCTGATTTTATATTTTTGCGTTTCAATGTTTTTATCAAATTCAAATTGATTTTTAGTTTGAGAGCTTTGAGGCATATCAAAAAACTCAGCAACAGTTTCTAGTGTTTTCTCGTTTACAGCACCCGCTACAGTTATAACCATGTTTTCTGGCACATAAAGAGCATTTTTGTAATCAAGGAATTGCTCTTGTGTAACATTTTTTATAAGTTCTTTGCTTCCAATTTGATCTCTTCCAAGTGGCTGATCCCCAAACACCAGTTGTTCAAAATCCCATGATATTTGATACATCGGCGCATCAAGATACATTGCCATTTCTTCTAAAATCACCCCTCGTTCTTTCTCAATTTCTTGCTTTGGAAACTTAGAATGGATCAACATATCAGAAAGCACATCAAGAGATTTTTCTAAATTATTTTTACCTGATTTTACGTAATATCCGACATATTCTTTTCCGGTAAAAGCATTAAATTCTCCACCGAAACTATCAACTGCTTCCGATACTTCTTTTGGTGTTTTGTATTTTTCTGCTCCCTTAAAAAACATATGTTCCAAGAAATGAGAAATTCCAGAAATTTCTTTGTCTTCGTACCTGGACCCAGCTCCAACTAAAATCATAGTTGTTACAACATTCGTCCCAGGCATTTCTATCGCCTGCAATCGTAAACCGTTTTCGAGTGTTTTTGTGTATAATTTCATCTTCGCCATTATGGGGAAAAATTTCTTAGGAGCAAATTGAAAATTATGAGAAAGGAGAGGCGAGAGACTTGACAAAAAATTAAAAACATTTAAAAAGAGTGTATGGAGAAATTATTGTCAATATTCTTTTTATTCTCAGTTGGGACAACTCAGGCTGTATGGTTATTACCTCAAGCTAATTTGAAGTTATCATCTGCTCGTTTTGAGCTGGGACAAGAACTTGTATTGGATGCTTCAGACTCTCTTAATCCACAAGGAAAAAAATACGGACTTTATTATAGATTTAAGCCAGAAAGAAACGCTGAATGGACGGAATTTTCTCATTACCCGATTTATAAATATAATCCGACAGATTTAGGGAAAAAAACAGCTTACTTGGAAGTAAAAGATTTGGAAAAAAACTATCAAAAAGTCTCGATTGCCAATTACAGAGTGGTTATGCCAGTTGGACGAAAAGTACGGATAAAAATGTTAAATAATGGTTCTATGAACGTAGGAGAGGAAATATTTTTTCAACTTGATTTTGTGCTTCCTACAAATACAGACAAGTTGAATATAAAATCTCGATGGGATTTTGATGGAGATGGAAATTTTGACACAAAATTGCAAAATATTCAGACAGTTTCACATGTTTTTCAGAAACCAGGAACCTTTGTTCCTAAAGCAGAAATAGTTTTTCCAACAGGAGAAAAAGTTATAGTTAAAGGGTTTGAACCACAACGAAACGTTAAAGACAGAAACCGCTTAACTCAAAATGAATTTGGAAAATTAAAGATAAATTTAGCAGCAATAAATCCACCAACGATAAATATTTCACCAAGTTATAAAGTTTATACTGAAAATCAAAAAATAAAATTTGATGTAACTAAGACACAAACTACGCCACATTCTTGGATAGAGTTTCAGTTCGATGGAGAAGTGACCAAGCTTATTCCAGAAAAAATTGTTACTAAAAAATTCAAAACACCAGGGATTCACAATGTAATTGTCAGACATTGTTACAATCGATCACATCCTGTTTGTGCTAACACAACAGTGAAAGTTAATGTAAAAAAAGATCCAACAAGTTTTTCTACTAAAATTTCAATATATGATTTAGATGGATATGACAGATCCCAAAACACTGGCACCTATCAAAATTATAACAAATTTAAAGCTGGAAAAAGACTACAATTCCAGGCAACGTTAACACCACTCTCGTCAAAAGCACGAAACTTTGAATACCGTTGGGACTTTGATGGTGATGGAAATTTTGACACCCCATTTTCAAAGAAAAATTACGCTGAACATACATTTGCTAGGGCTGGAAATTACAAAACTTGTGTGCAAGTAAAAAATGAATTTACACGAGAGGATCAAGCTTTAGTTTCTGATTATAAAATTTTGGAAATAGTAAATAATCAAAAACCGATAGGATCTTTTAAGATGCAAAAAATAACTAGGTCTTCCCATGAAAATATAAATAATCCTAAAATTTTTGTTGGAGATCGTGTGCGAATTATTTCTGTTTTACAGGATGCGGATGATTATCAGAATTATTTATCTGTTCGCTTTGATATTGATAATGATGGGATTTGGGAAACAAATTTTGACCATAATTATGGTTTTGAATGGAAGTTTAAGGAGGCGGGGAATTTTCGCGGAAAAATGCAGGTGAAAGATAGCAATGGCACGACACAAACGATAACCCAAACATTTACTGTTTATGAAAACCAAACACCGTCTATTAAAATACAAGTTTCAAAAAAGAAAGGAAAAGTTGGTGAAGTTTTTAGTATCAGTGCCAGAAAAAGCATAGGAAACAAACTTCGGTATACCTGGAAAGTACCGGAAAGAAATGATATCGTAAATTCTTGGGTAGATTTGATAAATGTTAGCTTCAAAACCAAAGGAAAAAAAATGATATCGCTACTTATAACAGATAGTATGGGGCAAAAGGATTGGGTAGTGTTCCCGGTTTTGGTAGAGTGAGTTAAGCTTTTTCCATCAAAAACTTCTGTTCTTCAAGCGCTAACGCTTCAACTATTTTTTCTAAATTTCCATCCAAAATTCCAGGTAAATTTGAGAAACTTTGACCGATTCGGTGATCAGTAACTCGGTCTTGTGGGAAGTTATAGGTTCGAATTTTATCGGAACGATCTCCCGATCCTATTTGCGCTAATCGTTTTTCTCCAAGTTCTTTTTGTTTTTTCTCTTCTTCTATTGCATAAAGTCTCGCCCTTAGTACCCCAAAAGCTTTGTCTTTATTTTTGTGTTGAGATTTTTCGTCTTGGCAAGTAACCACAAGTCCTGTTGGAACATAAGTTAGACGAACTGCAGAATCGGTTGTATTAACAGATTGACCACCACAACCTCCAGACCGAAATACGTCTACTCGGACATCAGCTGGGTTTATTTCAACGTCTTTTTCCTCTACTTCGGGGAAAACTACGACTGATATAGCAGAAGTATGAACTCGTCCTTGCGATTCAGTCGTTGGGATTCTTTGTACTCGGTGAACACCTGATTCAAATTTTAACTTTCCATAAGCTCCAAATCCCTCTACTCGAAAAATTATTTCTTTAAGGCCTCCTCCCTCATTTCTAGCTTCTGACATAATTTCTGCTTTCATCTTTAAACTATCTACGAATTTAAAAATCATTCTAGAAACTTCTTCGGCAAAAAGAGCAGACTCATCTCCACCAGCGCCTGGTCTAATTTCTATAATAGTATTTTTTTTGTCATTTGGATCAACTGGGATTAGAGCAACCTTTAAGGCTTCTTCTGCTTCCGGTAAATTTGTCTTAGCTTCTTCTAGCTCTCCCTTAAGCATAATAACCATTTCTTCGTCTTTTTCTGATTTTAATAATTCTTCACTTTCTGTTTTTTGGTTCCAATATTGTAAAAACACTTTTGCCGCTTCAACTTTGGGCTCTAGTGCCTTTCGTTGTTGAGACAGTGAAACAAACTTTTTTTGATCAGAATATACTGACGGATCAGTTAGCTGATCATCAATATTCTGAAATTCATCTAATACCTTTTGTGCTTTTTTATTCATAACGAAAACAGTTTAAGGAAAAAAATCAAAAAGTGAAATTACAAAAAATTAATTACATCGTTCCCGAGAACAGTTCTTGCAACTGGAAAATTGGAAGCATGATCGCCATTGCCATAAAGACAACTGCAAATCCAACAATCAATATAATTAAAGGCTCAATTATTGTTGTTAGGTTTTTTAGTTGAGCATCAACTTCAAGCTCGTATTGCGTTCCCAGTTTTTCCATCACTTCATCTATGTGGCCAGTTTTTTCACCGACCTCAAGGATTTCTGATACAACAGGGTCGATAGCCTTTTCTTTTGAAAAAGCCGTGTGAAGCTCCATTCCTTTTCGTACACGTATTTCAGCAGAAAAAATTGCATCCCCAATAACAGAATTTTTCATAATTTCACCTAAAACTCGCATTGCTTTATTTAGAGGTACCCCTGAGGACATTAATGTAGAAAAATTACTAGCAATACGAACGGTTTGAATGTTATTTATAAGATCTTTTAAAATTGGAATTTTAAGAAAATATCCATCTAAAGACCGTTGTCCTTCTGGACTTTTTTTCCATGAATTAAAAACAAGAATAATAGTTATTAGAATAGTTAACATTAACCACCAATAGTTTTGGAAAAGAGAAGAGATCCCAATAAGAATTTTTGTACTCCATGGCAATTGACTTCCAAATTCTGTAAAAAGAGACATAAAACGAGGCACTATAAACATCATAACGATTATTCCAGCTAAAATAATGGCTGAAAAAACAGTAACAGGATAAAGTAAGGCACTCTTTATCTGCATTTCTAAGTTTATACTTTTTTGAAGTTGGGTAGCTACGGCATCAAGGGTTGATTCGATTTTCCCTGTCAACTCTCCAGAATAAACCATTTTTATTTCTGATTTTTCAAAAACATTTGGGTATTTGGACATTGCATCAGAAAAACTTTTTCCATTATGCTCCATGTCATAAACCATAGTGTAACAAATTCTAGATAAACGAACATTTCTAGATCTTTCTCCTAACATAGCTAAAGATTTAGTGAATCCAACACCAGAGTTAACTAAAAGTTTGAGGGAATTAAAAAAGAGAGATTTCTCTTTTAATTTAACCCTTCCGTAATCAATGAAAAAATCATTTAATTTCAAAATCAGAGGATCGTCAATTCGATCGGTTACACCGTATATTACTTTTCTAGATTTTGGGCTAGATATCCATTTTCGTACTTGTTTTTTAGATACATTATTCCCCAAATCACCTGTCAGCTTTTGATTTGCTGGGTTTTGGACTTTCTCTATATGCTTTACTGCGTGATGTTGTGTCATGTTTTTTCACTTTTAAAGTTCTTGAGATAGGGCATATAAAGAAATTTTAAGCTCAGACAAAGACTCGCCTTCTTTTTCTTTAATAGTAATATTTAGTGTATCTGTTCCAATAAATCTGGTATTGTTTTCCAATAAAGTTAAAAACTCAGGAATTCTTTTTTTCTGTCCAAAGACAACAAAAGAAATAGTTGTTTGAGCCGTACTTAGAGCTGGATTTTGTCCTTTTCCAAAAGAAAGGCCTTTAAAAACAAAGCCAGTTTTTATTGAAATATTTTTAAGATCTTGGATAAGAACTTCTTGTTCTCTAGAAAAAGGAATTGCCCTTAGTATAGCTTCGGAGCTCTCTGCTCCTTTTTTTGATTCTGCCCGAAGAATTTTAATTATATTATTTTTTTCATTTTTTTGTTGTTTTAGATCACCAACATCGGTTTCAAGAATTTTTATACTTTCAAATCCTGGAACAATCCAAAGTCCAATAGTTATAATTGCAGTCGCGGTTACTAAAATTTTCCAAGTATTA
>CAZBBI010000050.1:0-5805 GCA_964490135.1 uncultured Candidatus Peribacteria bacterium | reverse complement strand
AACTCCAACAATTTGAAAAGAAATCACCATCATAACAATCATAACACCGAAATAGATTGATCTCTCTACGAGTAATAAAACTTCTTCATGCATCCCTATTCCAGATGATTTTCTAACTCTATTCATTATTATCTTCCTGACTACTCCGGCAACAATGAATGAAAGAAAGAATAAAAAAATCGCTAAACACCAAATCCATAAATGACTAAGAATCATTGACCAAAATCCTGATTCTTCTCCAGATGATTGTGAAGCTGCCCATGCGGTTTGAATAAACATTTATTTTCAATTTAAATATCTAGATATTGTACCAGAAAATAAGACGTTTTTCAATGTCTTAACCTAGTCAAAAAGAATAAAAATGCTTTTTTAGCAATTAACCTATTTATCATTTATTCGCGCGTTCTTCATATGAAAGCACCTCAATATCAGAAACATCAGAAATCTCTGATAAACTACGAGCCAAAAGCTTGGCTATTTGAAGGTTAATAATCAACGGAATATTACGGTCTATAGCCTTACGTCTAATTAAATATCCATCAGAAATTTCTTCATGAGAAAACTTATTTGAAGTATTTATCACCATAGAAACTGCTTTTTCTTCAATTAAATCTCCTACGTTTGGATGTTTATCTTCTGAAATTTTGTAAACCATCTCACATTCGATTCCATTTCTATTTAAAATCTTTGAAGTTCCTTCTGTTGCTACAAACGAAAAACCAAGTTTTTGAAACTTTCTAGCAACTGGTAAAAATCCTATTTTGTCTTCAATTCTTCCCAATGTAATCAAAAATTTTGTTCCTCGTTCTGGAAGATGAAAGCCAACAGAAATCATTGACTTGAGAAAGGCCTCTTCCACTGTATCTCCGAAACAAGCTACCTCTCCCGTCGAACTCATTTCTACTCCCAAATTTGGATCAGCGTTTTTTAGGCGACTAAACGAAAACTGTGCCGCTTTGACTCCTACCGCTTGAATATCTAATAAATTCTTTTCTTGATTTTCAAGTTTTTCAGACATCCAAATCCTAGTTGCTACCTCAATAAAATTCTGACCTAAAACTTTTGAAGCAAAAGGAAAGGATCGTGATGCTCTGAGATTACATTCAATTATTTTTATTTCGTTTTCTTTCGCCAAAAACTGAATATTAAATGGTCCTGAAATATTCAATTCTTTAGCTATTTTTTGGGCTACATTTCTTACCCGACGAACAGTTTCTAGGTAAAGATTCTGAGGAGGCAGAACAATTGTCGCATCTCCAGAATGAACTCCCGCATTTTCGATATGTTCTGCTATGGCCGAAACGATTATCTCTCCATCTTGAGCCACTCCATCAAATTCTATTTCTTTTGAATTCTCTTCAAATTTAGAAATAACCACTGAACTGTCTGTTGTTCCTACGGCAGTTTTTAGATAATTTTTAAGCATATCTTCTGTTGTTGCTACGGCCATGGCTGCACCAGAAAGCACAAAAGATGGACGAACTAGCACTGGATATCCAACTTTTTTTGCGAACAAGAATGCTTCATCTAATTCATCAAAAGCTTTCCATTGTGGTTGATCGATACCCAAATCATCACAAAGTTGAGAAAATTTCTCTCGATCTTCACATCGATCAATAGATTCTACCGGTGTTCCTAAAAGTTTCACTCCGGCTTTGGCTAAATCCATAACCATGTTTTGAGCAATTTGTCCTCCTGTCGAAAATATTACTCCATCTGGTTGTTCTTTTTCATAAATATCCAAAATTCGTTCCAGAGTAAGTTCTTCAAAATACAACCGATCACATTCATCAAAATCAGTCGAAACCGTTTCTGGATTAGAATTGATGAAAATTGTTTCGTGTCCGAGTTTTTTGAGTGTTCTTAAAACCTGCACTCCACACCAATCAAACTCCACGGAACTACCGATACAGTAAGGACCTGAACCAATTATTAAAATTTTTTGCTTTTTCATTCCGATCTATTTTAGACAAAATAAATAAAAATGTGAAATGGAAAATTTATGTAATTAGTAAATCTACTTAAGATTTAATATATTATTAATTTTCATTCTTCCAGGACTCCATCCTTCAACTTTTGTCATAGATTTATCTAATTTATCAAATTGATCATCTGTTAAACTGCTTAATCTTGTATCAGTCGAAACTCCAGCATCTACTGCAATTGTATTTGCATACCCAGTTGAATTATTCTCAAAACTAGGTGCATATTTAAGTATCGCTCCCTTAATTGTTTTATTAATGTAAGAACTACTTTTTAGTAATGAAACCTTTGCGTTATGTCCGATTTCTTCAGTGGGAAAAATCGCAAACCTACCATCTGTTCCAATAGCACCTTTTCTTTTTGCAAATCGTCCATATTCTAAATTACCAGGATTATTATTTCTCCAACTCCTGCTTCCTCCTACTTTTATTGTACCATCTGGATATTCAACTTCTTTGCCTTTATTAAGGATTGGAGCGTCATTTACTATTTTTTCATTTTCCTCAAAATTATTTCTAAACTCAGTCTTTGCCTTAATCTCCTCTTCCCCGGATAAAGTCTGTATTTCCTCAAATCCTTTTTGTTCTTCTGCTTTCACATCAAATTCTATGGTAACATCTGTATCAATAGCTAAGTATCCTCCGTTTGCAGTCACATACCCAACTTTCCCATTTAAATATCCCGCTCCCTCGTATTGTGAACGTTTGCCAACAATTCCATTAATTTTTACATATTCAGTTGATCTGTCGAATAAATTTCCCGCCCCGATTGCCCGGTATGCTGAATTGTTCCCATAAAAATTCACAGTATCTCCTTCTAGGAAAAGTAATTGTAAATCTTTTGAGGAATAATTAAGAAATTCAGAACCAGAAATCCCTTTTAGTCTTTCCTTCATCCTTTCTTCTGTTGGGATTTTTTCGTTATCTCCTACACTTCTAGCAAGTTCTCTTGAACTTTTCATGTCTTCTAATAATGAATCTACTCTTTCTTTTGGTGTAAAATGATCTTCTAATATTTCATATTTTTTCTTTGAAATTGACCCACTTTCAAATTCTTTTCTAAGTGTATCAACCTGTTCTTTTGTAATTTCTGAAGTCTCTTCTGTTTTTGGCACTTCTGCAGGCATAATTTTATGTTTAAAATTCCCTTGATTGTACCACAAATAAGACTATTTTACAAACCCACAGATCCCCGATCAAGCCCTTGAGTCTCTATTTGTATTTGTCGAGGATGACAGCCAATTAAATAATTGCTCCTACAAACGCTCGGAAAAGTGGATGTGGTTCAAATGGTCGGCTTTTTAGTTCTGGATGAAACTGTGAACCGATCATAAATGGATGATCAACTACTTCTACAATCTCCACCAAATCACCTTTTGGTGATTGTCCTGAAATAGAAAACCCAGATTTTTCAAAATCATCACGATACTCGTTATTAAACTCAAACCGATGTCGGTGTCGTTCATCTACTCTTGAAACACCATAAATTTTTTCTGCCAAACTCCCCTCTTTAATCTTACAAGGATAGGACCCTAGTCGCATATTGGCTCCTTTTGTTTTAAGGTTTCTCTGTCCTGAGACAAAATGAACTACTTGGTTTTGGGCATTAGGATGAAATTCTTCCGAAGTAGCATTCTTAATATCTAAAACATTTCTAGCCCAATCCATTGCCATAATTTGTGACCCCAAACAAAGTCCTAAATACGGTTTTTTATTCACTCGACAATACTCTGCCACTTTTATTTTTCCTTCAATTCCACGCGTACCGAACCCTCCTGGTACAATAATACCTGCAACTTCTTCTAATTTTTGTAATTCTTCCTCGTCCCCTTCCTCTATTTTTTCGGTATCAATCCATTCAATTTCTGATTTATGATCATGATAAAATCCAGCTGCTTTAGCGGCTTCAATTACTGATAAATAAGCATCATCAAGTTCATTGTATTTTCCAGCTAAACCAATTTTAAGTACTTTTTTTGCTTTTTTTCGTTTCTCAAATCCTTCTTCCCAAATTGACATATCAAATTCAAGATCTCCAAGATCTAATTTTTGTGCTAAAATATTTCCAAGATTTACTTTCTGAAATCTTAAAGGTACTTCGTAAATAGAAGTTACCGTTTCAGCTGGAATTACAGCTTCTTCATCAACATCACAGAAATAAGCGACTTTTTTCAAAAGTTTTTTTGGAATTCGTATGTCTGATCGACAAAAAATAATATCAGGAGAAATACCTCTTGAACGTAATTCTTTGACCGACAATTGTGTTGGTTTTGTTTTAAGTTCTTTTGAGGCCGCCAAATAAGGTAAAAGTGTCAAATGTAAGGACAAACAATTTTTCCCGTATTTGTATTTCATTTGTCTCAAAACCTCAAAAAACGGTTCAGCTTCCATATCACCCACTGTTCCTCCAATTTCTACTACCAAAACATCTACTTTTAATTTTTTGGCAGCAAGTTCAACCTTTGAAAGTAATTTATTCGTAATATGTGGAACGATTTGAATCGTTCCACCAAGATATTTCCCTTCTCGTTCTTCTGATAAAACTTCTGAATAAATTTGACCGGAACTAATAGAACAATCCGAAACAAGTGGCGTATCAATAAATCGCTCATAATGTCCCAAATCTAAATCAGTTTCTCCTCCATCATCAAGAACAAAAACCTCTCCATGCTGAAAAGGACTCATCGTCCCTGGATCTACATTTAAGTAGGGATCAAGCTTCATTATTCCTACTTTTTGACCAGCGCCTTTTAGTATGGCTGCGGTACTAGCGGCAACAATTCCTTTCCCTAAACTACTACAAACACCCCCAGTAACGAACACGAATTTTGTATGGATCATTTCGGGGGTTAATTGTAATGCGGAATATCTGATATGCAAAGATTTTTGTTAAATTTTCTTTTAGCAATCGCACCCATACCTACTAAAACATTGTTTGACAAATAAATCAAAATTAATAACTTTAGTGTAATTTAAAATTTCAAAATACATGTCAGAATTAGATTATCCGGATACTGGTACAATAGATTACGCAGAAGTTGAACTTAACACTCCTGTAAAAAACCTAACTGATCCAACTAAAAAAATTAAATTAAATGATGAAGCGGAAATAACACTCCCAAGTGGAACTATTTCTGGAAAAGTTAGTGATTTATTTGAGTCATTTAAACAACACGTTCCTGAAAAAATTGAAGAACTTTTAGATCAACTTCAATATGAACCATCACTTATGACTCATGAAAAATACGAAGAATTATTATCTACTGCTATTGAACATTTTATTGCAAAACAAGTTACAAGTTATTTAAAGTCTATTAAAAAGCCTATTGATTCCAGTCATTATGATTTAGAAATACACGAACTTGCGTCCCATCAAATACAATTAGCCGAACAATGGACATTTATTCGCCATATATTAAATGAATACCCAAAAGATTACGCTAATAATGACTTACAATTATTTTTAAAAAAACAAATAGAATCTGTACCAAAAACGGAAGTTGATATTCTTGAACTTTTTCTAGAAAGATTAGCCAAAGGTGATCACGAATCTGATGATTTTCTAAAAAAGACACTTAACGAGATAAGTGAAATAATTAGATACAAACCATCAAATGATAATGATTCAGAACAAAAAGAAGAAGTTTCCGAAACAGAAAAAGTCTGGAATATGTTAAATGAGTTGGGAGAAATTATTGAAAATGATGTTCTTGCCGAAAATAAAAATAGCAATATTTCTGAAATAACTAGTGCGTTTATTCAAAATATTACAACTCACTCAGATAAAATAACGTTAAAAGATTTTTTAAATGAAAAATATGAT
>CAZBBI010000049.1:0-5816 GCA_964490135.1 uncultured Candidatus Peribacteria bacterium | reverse complement strand
TGCCGATGAAACATTTCCAATAAAAGGAACAATATTCAAAGAACTAATCGGACTTATTTTATCTATAATATCTTGTACTATATTTGAGTTTGCTTGGTGAGGAATAAGAGTTAATTCTTCTTTTGAAATTCCTATTTTATTCATTAAAGCATAAATCATATTTGTCATTTCCCTTACAGCCACTTGATAAACCATTTTACCATTTGGCATTTGCATTATACCATTTTCATCACGATATAAAGCCTCACTAATATCTATTTTTTTATAATTTGACCCTAAAAACTCTCTACTACCTTCTGATGGCTCCCTAGAAATAACTACGGCACCTGCTCCATCTCCGAAAAGAGGTGCAAAATTTTTATTATTAGGATCAACTATATTTAATATTCTTTCTGCTGCCACAACTATTATCTTATTTATTTTATTAATTGGACATGAAAATATTTCATTTGCTCTTACAACACTTCCTACAAACCCAGAACAAGCTTCATGGACAACTTCCATTGCATGAAATCCAAAATTTTTAGAAATTTCTTTTAATACTAACAAAGAAGCTGCCTCATCAACTTTTAACTCATGAATCGATTCTGGAGAAGTTATAGATGATGTTGCTAAAATAATTCCAGTTGTACGACTTTCAGGTAATTCACCTATATCCTCTATTGCAGATGAAGCCATATCAGCTATTGTCTTATCAGGAGCAGCTAAATAACGATACTTAATTCCTGCTTTCTTCTCGACATCACTAAACTCAGAATTTCGTTTCTTTTCTACATAATCTGGAAACTTCTTATTTGGATCACCCTTCTTTAGTAGGTCTTGTGTTGATATCCTCCCTTTAATTGGGATATAAGCGCCAGCTGATTTCAAAAAACTATTAATAATCTTATTAAAAAGAATCTTGTTTTTTATTGTATATATGTTTAAAAAGTAAACAAGTTATATCCACAAAAAAATAAATACTAACAACCACAAACCCTATCAATTCTACACTCCTCAATTGCTCTAATTTTCTTAACAATTTCATCTGGAACATTTCCTAAACCACACCCTCCAAACGGCCCTTTAAGATCTTCCATAACATTTACACACTTACTCGTATCACATTCCTTTAATTTCGCTGGACACTTTTCCATTTTGTAAACTACTAAAAAATTAAGCTGACTTTATTATTTTTTACAAAAAAGTCAACACAGCGATTAACCACCACAAATCTTACAGTTACTAACTAAAAACATTAAACCTCACCTACAACTTCAACGGCATGATCAAATGCACAAAGTCTTTACCTTTTTCTTTTTTAAAAACAGCTGGATTTAATTTTCCTTCTAGTTCTATGGTAATTTTTTCTTCACCACTCATTGCTCCTAGTACGTCTAGTACATAATCAGCGTTTAGAGCAATTATATTTGTTGCTCCCTCTAATTTAATCGGAACAGTTGTTCGTTCCTCCCCTATCTCTGTCGAACCAGTTGAAACTGTTAATGTTTCATCATTTAGAAATTCTAATTTCATATGTTGATTATTTTCTTTCGCAAAAATCGAAACTCTTCGTACCGCCAAAGAAAGATCATCTCTATCTACAATTGCGGTTGTTTTATGTGATTTTGGTAAAATTTGATGGTAATCCGGGAACTGTCCTTCTATTAACCTTGAAACCAATTCTGTTCCATTCACTGCGAAAGATACTTGATTTTCAGAAACCATAATATCTATTTTCTTACCTCCTGCCGCCAAACGATCTGCTTCAAATATAGCTCTAACTGGAACAACCGCTGACATTTCTTGTGTTTCTTTTTCTAGTTTAATTTTTTTCTCTGATAATCTATATGAATCAGTTGCTGCAATACTAAGTCCTTTTTTATCTACTTTAAGTAAAACCCCTGAAAGTATCGGTCGTGAAGCATTTTCTTGTGCAGAAAAAGCAACTTCTTGAACCATTGAACGGAAATCTTCTGTTGAAAGTGATAATTTCACTCCAGAATCAACACGAGTAATATCTGGAAATTCATCAGCTGAAATTCCTTTAATTTTTGTTTTTGAAGTTTTTGAGTTCACCTCTAACGCTAATCCATCAGCTAATTTTAATTCAATATCCTCATCTTTCTTAAGAAGAGACGTATATGAAGTTAAAATTTTTGCAGGAATAGTAATTGATCCTTCATTCTTTATGTTGGCTTCAACCGATGTCGCAATAGATATTTCTAAATTTGTGGCGGAAAAATGAAGTTTTTTCCCTTCTGCCTTAATTAAAATATTACCAAGTACTGGAAGGGTATTCTGTCCCGAAACAGCTCTTGATACGGTCTTAAGACCATCTAATAAATCCGATTGTTCAATAACTACTTTCATTACAGAAATTTTACATGAAAAAAAAAGAACTCAAAATTAATTTAGAAGAAAATTCTTTTTAACTTCGAGCATCGCTACTTGTCCGTCATCCATCACCTCTAAAAAAGTTTTATATCCAATATCTGACATATTTTGAACTCGTTCATCACTCTCTAAAGCATATAAACTAGTTGGAATAGCCAAAGCAATATCAATTTCTTCTATTTGCTTTTGTATTTTGATTTTTGCTGATTTCAAATTCCCAAGATCAAACCCTCTCGTTGCCAATGAATTCAGCATCAAAAGATATACAAACCCAAGTACAACATTTAATAAAATCCCAGTACCCACGATACGACGAAAAACACATTTGGTCGATGAAACTTCCATCGATCGTTTTGTGTTTGTTTCTGATCTATTAATATTTTGCATATCTTTTTTCAAAACTTAAATTTTTTCGGCTATTCTAAATTTTACTGACCGAGAACGTGGATTTTCTTCTATCTCTGATTGGTCTGGAACAATTGGTCTTTTTGTTAAAAGTTTTAAATTCGCAGGAGAAACAACTTCGTGTAAAGAAAATGTTGATTCCTTGGTTAATGGTTTTGAATGTGTTTTAAAAAATTTTTTCACCATCCGATCTTCCAAAGAATGAAAAGACATAATACCTAATCTATCACCTAATTTCATAACAGACAACGCTCCTTTTAAAACCTTTTCCAAGTGCCCAAGCTCATCATTTGTAGCAATTCGTAACCCTTGAAAAACCCTCATAAGAGTTTTTCTAAGATCTTTTTGACTCACACTATCTGAAATTATATCTCGCAAATCACCAGTAGTGTTTATTGATTTATGCTCACGGGCTTCAACTATTTTATTTGATAATCTGTACGCAAAAGGCTCTTCTCCATATTCACGAAAAATACGACAAAGTTCCCTACCAGGAGCTTCGTCTATTAATTTCTTACAAGCACCTTTATTTTCTATTCCAAATGACATATCCAGTGGCCCATCAGTACGAAAAGAAAAACCTTTATTTTCGTCATCAATTTGATTTGAACACAATCCCAAATCCAACAAAATCGCCATTGGACGGCTTGGACTAACTTCCTCAATAATAGATATTATTTCTGAAAAATTTTTATTAAAAAAAACAGTCTTTTCTTCCCATCTATTTAACCTTTTCTGTGCAAAATTCAAATGCTGTAGGTCTAAATCAACCCCAATATAACAGTCTATCTGAGGAAATTGAGAAAGAATTAATTCTGCGTGGCCCCCAAGTCCCAAAGTTCCATCAAAAACAGTTTTGGTTTCTGGCATAATCAAAGAATCTAAAATTTCTTTTTTTAGTACAGAGACATGAACTAGTTCTTTACTAAGCATTCCTTGAATAAAAAATTGTTATATGTGCAAAACTTGTGCACAGTCTGTTGAAAAGTTTTTGTGTTTGTTTTTGTTTTAGTGAAGCGGCAAAACCCAACTTCAAGTAAAATATAGAACAATAAATGTGTTTGCACAATGAGTTTACTCTCTTTTAGATTGACGTATTAAGGTTTGTGTTTTAATTTTTTGTTCAGCAAGAACAATAAATTTAATAAACAAAAAAAAGATGTATTTTTTAAATCAAATACATAAACTGCTGACATGGATTTATCATTTTGCCCTTTCGACAGTGCCTATCTTTGCACTTTATCCTGGTCAGTTATTCCTTTCTTAGAGATGAGAGCCTCTGTTCCATTGGGACTTCTAACTTTTGGATTATCCAATATAGAAGTTATTCTTATTTCTTCGACAGGTGGTATCGTAACCGCTGCAATCTTATTAAAAATACTCCCACCAGTTGTACATTTTTTAGAAAAATACATTCCATTTTTTCATAAATTACTAAAAAAAATATTTGCTAAAACAAGAAGCGAACATTCAGGCAGAATGGCAAAACTTGGAGCTTTTTCTCTTATGATATTTGTTGCTATCCCTCTACCAGGAAGTGGTGCTTGGAGTGGCGTACTAATTGCTTATTTATTTGGTATTTCTTACTGGAGAGCTATTTTCTTAGTAGGTAGTGGAGTTATCTGTAGTGCTATAATCATGACCTATATCACTTTACTAGGAAAAGGAATTTGGACGGTTTTTGCTGAATCGTTTTAAAAAAGGCCCAAAAGAAATTATTATTGCTCACAGGAAGCATGTTTTTCTAAGAACTCATCCAATAATACCTGGAACCTTACAAAATTTTCACTTTTCCAATCTTTTTCGGAAAAATAGAACATAGGAATTTTCATACATTTAAATAATTCTCTTTGTGCTTTAGTTTTTACGTCCCATCCATTTTCAGACTTACCGCCATTTCGATGATATTCTCTATAATCCCATTCAAAATAAAGAGGAACCCCCTCAACAACCATCATCCTGTCGACAGACACCCCTGGCAATAAATATTCTTCCTTAATTGCACCTACCCTATAATCCAATAATTCAATTTCTTCAATAAGCCTTAAAAAAGATTCTGTTGTTTCAATATTTTCATACTTAACTATCTGAGAATGACTCTTTCTATAAGTTTCTTCTATTTCCTCCTTCTTAGGTAATTGCTCTAAATCACCAAGAAACCAGGAAACTTTAAGAATAACTGAAGAATTTTTTGGGATAAGCTCTTCTTTTAAAAGATTGTCACGATAAACCCTTAATTGTTCTTTATATTTTTCAGGATCTTTACTCTTAATAACACAATTAAAACAACAATTCACATGACCAAAATCTAATTTTTCAGTTTTCCTCTCAAGGAGTGCAAACAATTTTGCTAAATCAATTTCCTCCTCACCCCTTTCCCAAATTTTCAATAACTCTCCAAGATGTCCACCATCCAACCTTTTAGCTTTTTCTTCAATAAGCACTAAGAGCTCTTCTAAATTAACTGATTTATCCTTCACACACACTTTCAACAATTCTCCAACAGTATTGGAAAAAAGTGGTATACCTTTTTTCTCAAAGGCATAAATAAGATAGTTTGAATTATTTTCTGATCTTGCAAGCTGGGTTAATTCAAAATTCATCCTAAATGTTTCTTGAATATCAGAAATTTCCTGTACTAAATCACCTGAATCCAATCCCCTATCAAGAACTCTCAAAAGATCGTAAACGCTAGCACATTGTATCTTTTTATTACCAACAAGCGCCTCAAAAACAGGATGTTTCCCTCCTAATACGTCTTCAATTCTTCCTACCAGACCATCCAGTTGCTCTGGACCAACATTTTTATTTACAAATGATTCTTTAACATAGTTCATCAAAGTGCAATATAAATCCTGAGTACGAAAAGTCAACACCTACCCCGCCGCTTGCATCAATCGCAGGATCCCCGGTCCAATGTAAATAATTAGTAAGGCGGGGAAGATAAAAAATACAAGTGGGACACTTATTTTTACCGCAGCTTTTCTTCCCAATTCTTCGGCTCTTTGTCTTCTCTTGGTTCGTATAAGATCTGA
>CAZBBI010000048.1:0-5866 GCA_964490135.1 uncultured Candidatus Peribacteria bacterium | reverse complement strand
AAACCTAGTTCAATACCCGATTCTGGAGCTACAATTTCTGTTATTCCTGCATCAACTAAAGTTTGCAAAGGATAATAAATCATCTGCCTGTCATAGACAGGAATTAATTGTTTAGATGTGATTTTTGTGAGGGGAGCAAGACGTGTTCCAGATCCACCAGCGAGAATAATTCCTTTCATGTTATTAATAGATTACAAGATAACAAGTTTACGAGATTACAAGTTAGATTTAATTTTTTTACTAAAAGAATACAACATTTTAAAAAGTTCATGAATATCTTTTTCTAAAATATCCTTATCCATAAATCCAAGTTCGTCGGCTATTATAATCTGTGTTTCAAGTTCGGCTAAAGAACCACGTGCAATATTTAAAAAATATAAAAACTCTTTTTGAGTACCTCGTCCATAACCTTCAGCAATGTTAGAGGGGATTGATACAGCACATCTTCTCATTTGTGAAACTAGACCAAATTTTTCATCGGAAGGGAATTTTCGTGTTTCTTTATAAATAACCTTAACAATTGCTAATCCATTTTTCCAAATTTTTAAATCGTGTATTTTCATCTTGTTATCTCGTTATCGTGTAGTCTTGTTATCTTGTAAGGTTTCATAAAAACATATTGTCTCCTCTAGCATCTTATCAAAATCCTGATCAGCAACCCAACCAAGTTCTTTTTTTATCTTACCAGAATCAATGGCATAACGGAAATCATGTCCAAGTCGATCGGCTACATATTCAAGTAAATCATCAGACTTCCCAAGTATTTTTAAGATTTTTCGAACAATATCAATATTGGTTTGTTCGTTGTTTCCGCCAATATTATAAATTTCACCTTTTTCGCCTTTTTCTAAAACAGTTAAAATAGCATCGCTATGATTTTTTACAAAAAGCCAATCTCTGATTTGTTCCCCTTTCCCATAAATTGGAATTTTTTTCCCAGCAAGGGCATTTGTTATTACCTTTGGCAAAAGTTTAGAAGTGTCTTGATGAGGACCATAATTATTTGAACAACGTGTGATACAAGCGTTTAAGCCAAAAGTTTTTACAAAAGCTCGCACAAGTAAATCACTAGCTGTTTTGGACGCAGAATAAGGAGAATTTGGACGAAGATGATGATTCTCATCAAATCCAGGTTCATCTAATTTTAGTTCACCATAAACTTCATCAGTGGAAACATGGATGAATTTTTTTACCTCAAATTTATGAGCTTGTTCTAATAAATACTCAGTTCCCAAAACATTCGTTTCGATAAAGATAGAAGGATTTGTGATAGAAAAATCAACATGACTTTCCGCCGCTAAGTGAATAACTGCCTCAAATTTTTCGGTTTCAAATAAATTTTCAAGAAACTTTTTGTCACGAATATCTCCCTTCACGAATTTATAATTTGGATGATCTTCAACCGGTTTTAAATAATCTAAATTTGCAGCATAAGTCAGTAAATCTAGATTCACAACTTCGTAACCTTTTTCGATTGCATCGAGCACAACATGTGACCCGATAAAGCCAGCACCACCAGTGACTAATAAGCGTACTGGAGTATTGGAGTATTGGCGTATTGGTTTATTATCCATTATTTTGTTTTTTAAGATGAGTAATGAAAGTATTAGTCATTTTTTGGAAAGATTCAATCTCATGTAAAAGAACATTTCCATCTTCTTTTAGAATGTATTTCAAATCTAAGGCAATGAAAACTTGTGTTTCTAGTTCTGCGGCAGAGCCTTGAGAAATATATAAAAACTGGATAGTTTCTTTTAAGTTTTTTCTATAACTTCCTTCTGCTATGTTTGAAGGAATTGAAATAGCTGAGCGACTCATCTGAGAGCTAAGGTTATAAGTTTCAAATTTTGGAAATTGATTAATTTGTTTGTAAGTAAGACGAACTATATTCATTCCTTTTTTCCAAATATCTAATTTTTTATGATTAATCATGTTATAAGTGGATTATTAGCTTAATAGCATATTAGCGTATTAGTTTTTTTTATATTATAGTTCTTTTTTTTTCTAGTAAGCCAATACGCTATTACGCCAATAAGCTCTGTTTATACGCCTCCAGAATCGCTGGGATTCTTTCCTTTATATCTGGCATAGATATTTTTAATTTTTCTCGTTTATCAGTATCTAGTATGCAGTTTGATCGGGCTGCACAAGTAACCGCTGCTAGCCCAGCTTCGTCCATATATTCAAAAGTCTTAGTTGAATCTACGATTTCTCTGTATTTTTCCATTAGAAATTTATGATCCATCCAGCCTACATTTGTCATATTAAAAATTCCTTTTTCTTGCTGTTCAATGAGTTGATAACTAGCAGGAATAAAATCTTCAACAATCGTAAAAGAATTTGGGATTGAAGCGACTCGTTCATATTTAAGGAGCTTATCTATCACGTTTTTTGCATGAGACTTTCCTTCGATAGGAATTCTTACCCGTAATTGAAGAGCTTTGTTGTTTGTAATATCTGTAATCATTTTTTCTGAAGCTGCTTTTGTTCGAGAATAAAAAGAACCACCAAAATTTGGTTCATCTGTTTCTAAAAATCCATTTTCACGCCCACCATCACCTTCGTAAACACATCCAGAACCTACATGCGCAAAATAAATATTTTTTAAATTACAGGCTGAGGCTAGATTTATAGCCCCATTAATGTTTATTAAAGCAGCAGCTTCTTTGTGTGTTTCACACCAATCTACGTTTGGAGTACCCGTAACACCAGCACAATTCAATACCACGTCTGGCTGAGTCGTGTCGAGAGCTTTTTCAATAAGAGATAAATCTCGAATATCGACTCGATCAGTAAAAACTTCCCAATTTTTTTGGTTGAAATACTCTACAAAGTGAGAACCAAGATAACCCGTAGCACCGAAGATGTATATTTTCATATTGTTTTATAGATATTTTATCAAAAATATGTTAAAAAGTTTGGGAATAAAAACAAGTTATGTCTTTTAAAAAAATCATTTCATATTTTAAATTGGTCCTTAGCCTGGTTTATTCCGTATGGGAAAAAGATGGTATATTAGGAGTTTTTGATCATTTGAAATTCTTTTTTAAGATTAGAATACAACAATGTTTTGCCAAACAGTCTTTTGATCTTGGAAAAATTGTTTTTATCTCAGAATGTCCCGGAGCATCAATGCGTTATAGATGTAATCATGTAGTAGAGCAATTACAAAAAATAAATATTAAATCAGCGGCTTATGAGATTAGTCGTATTAATTTTGAATCCTGTGTTGAGGCAAATGAAATAATTGTTCTTCATCGTGTACTGCATACGCCAACGCGAGAAAAAATAATCAAATCAGCTCAAAAAAAAGGGAATATTTTTGTTTTTGATACAGATGATTTGATTTTTAATTTAGAAAAAACTGATTCAATAAAAAAATTACCAAAAGTTCAGTATGACTTTCTTATGGGAGAATTTGAGCGAGTACAAAAGATGCTTAAGCTTTGTGATTATGCCATTGGCTCGACAGAAAAAATGAAAACAGAACTTGAAAAAGTTTTTTCTAAAAAATGCTTTGTACATAAAAACATGGTTTCGGGTTGGGAGTTGGCAAGGGGCTTACAAGATCACAAGAGAACAAGACAACAAGATAACGAGAAAAATAAGATCATTTTGGGATATGCAAGTGGAACACGAACTCATGATGATGATTTTTTAGAAATCGAAGATGTTTTATTAAGAATTTTAAAAAAATATCCGGAAACGAAATTACAAATTGTTGGACATTTGAATCTTTCTCCAAAATTTGAAAAATTCAAAAATCAAATTAGGAAAAAACCAGTAGTAAATTGGAAAAAATTACCATCAGAACTTAGTGAATTTGATATAAACCTTGCTCCGCTTGAGGATATTGAACTAAACGAAGCAAAGAGTGATTTGAAGTTTTTTGAAGCCGCGTGTGTAGAGGTTCCAACTGTTGCCACGGATATAGGATCTTTCCATGAAAATATTCTAGATGGTGAAACTGGGTTTTTGGCAAAGAACGATAAAGAATGGTTTGAGAAATTAGAAAAGCTTATTTTGGATTCTCGTTTTAGAAAAAAAATAGGAAAAAATTCTCAAAAATATGTTCAGGATTCTAGGAATTCGGAAAAAGGGGCTGAAAGTTTTCAACAAATTATGTCTTACTTTTAGACTTTTGAACTTTTACACTTAAAATGTTAGTAGCATGAATCTACTCAAACTTCCATTTCACTTTCTTCTTGATATTTATCGTCAAAAGTTTTTAGTTTTTCAATTAACGAGCAGGGAATTTAAAAATAAATACGTAGGATCCTATCTTGGATTTCTTTGGACGATTATTCAGCCATTTGTGATGATCTTTGTTTTATGGTTGGTTTTTACAAAAGGATTTAAGTCGGGTGACGTAGAGGGAATTCCTTTTATTGCGTGGCTGACATGTGGGCTTGTTGTTTGGGACTTTTTTGCAACAACCCTTTCAGCGGGAACGAATGTTTTTTCTGATTACCAGTTTTTGGTAAAAAAAATTCAGTTTAATGTCGCAATTTTACCGCTTATAAAAATTTTTTCATCGCTTATCACACATGGAATAATGCTTCTGATTGCTATGGGGATATTGATTTTTAGTGGCGTAGAGTTTTCTTGGTACTGGTTCCAAATTTTTTATTATTTGTTTGCTTTATTAGCTTTTTTGTTAGGAGTGAGTTGGATTACTTCATCTTTTCAAGTTTTTCTTAAGGATACAGCTCAAGTCGTAAATGTCTTTTTGCAATTTGGGTTTTGGCTTACTCCGATTATGTGGAACTATCAAATGTTACCCGAGAAATATCAATCATTATTAAATTTCCATCCTCTTTTTTATATAGTAAATGGTTACAGAGAAAGTTTTTTATTTAAGGTGCCTTTTTGGGAAAACTTACAAGGAATGCTTGTTTTTTGGGGGACTACGGGTGCTATATTGTTAATTAGTGTTATTGTTTTTAAAAAGCTAAGACCGCATTTTGCGGATGTATTATAAAAAATGATTAAAAACTTTAAAAATTGGTTTCATAAAAAACGACAAACAGAAAATAAAAAAATTTCTGTACAATATAAAAAACGTGAAATTTTTTGGACTCGAATTGGTGAAAATATAGGATTTGAGCAAGATGGAAAAGGGAATGATTTTTTGCGTCCTGTATTAATTTTTAGAAAGTTTAATTCACATGTATTTTGGGGTATTCCATTAACAACAAGTATTCAAAAAAACGGGAAATTTTATTTTAAATTTAATGCTTGTGGGAAAAAACAGAATGCAATTTTATCTCAAATTAGATTATTTGATGCTAAGCGACTTGAAGAAAAAATAGGAATGATTGCTATTGACGACTTTAAAAGCTTAGAAAAAGCCATCCAAAAGCTTTTGGATGACTTTTAATGTTTTATTCTCCTCCCCGAAGGAAGGAGACAGTCCCGAAGGAATTTATGATTCTATTTTATTTTATTTTATGAAGAAAGTCAATGATCAAAGTTAAAAATATTTCCAAAATCTATAAACTCTATACCAATCCAAAAGATCGGATGAAGGAGGCGCTGAGTCCTCTTCGGAAAAAATATCATACAGACTTTTATGCCCTGAAGGATGTTTCCTTTGATGTAAAAAAAGGAGAAACAGTTGGAATTATTGGGAAAAATGGAGCGGGTAAATCAACTTTACTTAAAATTTTAACGGGGGTTTTAACTCCCACGTCAGGAAATTATCAGGTAAAGGGTAAAATCGCATCACTATTAGAGCTTGGAGCGGGGTTTAACCCAGAGCTTTCCGGAATGGAAAATATTTATTTTAATGGAAGTATTATTGGGTACACAAAAGACGAAATGGATCAAAAGTTGCAAGCAATTTTAGATTTTGCTGATATTGGAG
>CAZBBI010000047.1:0-6054 GCA_964490135.1 uncultured Candidatus Peribacteria bacterium | reverse complement strand
GTTGTTTTTCTCTTTCTGCGATTTTGGATTCTTTTTCTTTAATTTGAGCTTCCATCTCATTCCGCATTTGCCGTTTTATTTTACCAGTTAACGCATCAGTTAATGGTATTTCTGTTTCACAGTTTGAACAAGTGATGAGAGTTATATCTGCCATTTTTTTTTAATATTAATTCTTCTATGTAAGTTAATTATTGATACTTTTATCATAAATAACTCTATTATTGTAATAGCTAAAGACTACTCATTTCTTGTTTTTCTGCTAATTTCATTATGCAAAAAAACATCATCTCATAATCTGACTTTCTCCAATATCAGGAAACAAAAGATCCGAAAAGTTTTGACACAAAGTACTGTGATATCATAAACTAGACAAAACCTGAAAAATGTCGAACAACCTAAATCGTCAAAAATTTCATGAATTAAGTGATCAAGCAAAACTTGAAGAATTATTTAAAAACTATCTCCCCGACTTGCATAAAAGATGTGATAATTTAGATAAAATAAATAACAAACTTATCTTGAATGATAATTTAGAAGAATATTTAAATAAGGAACTTGCTGCTTTTCAAGATGGCAATTCTCGTGTTTTTTTATCTTCTATTAGTGGTTTATCTGGTGTAGGAAAATCTTTTTTGGAACATAAACTAAAAGAACAAACCAAAAATGATTATAAAATACTAGAAATTGCTACTGATAGTTTCATCGGAAGCGAACGAGATAGTAATGCTAGAGCCTCTATGCCTGAGAATTGGGATCATTTTAAGCATCTTTTTTATGACGAAGGCTCCCTAAAAAGTTTTTTAAAAAAAATAATAAACGGAGAACCTAACGAAACGATTACTCAAGAAAAAGTTTACAATCATGATACTGGAAAATTTGATGGCACTGTCTCTATCACCGTTCCAAATGAAAAATTCGTATTATTTCTAGAAGGGGTAAACGCTACAGAATATGTAAAAGATACAGTTAAAGACTCTGAAAATGTCCATACTGTTAATTTCACTGTCTTAGATGATCCCGCAGAATCTATAATGAGAGCTTGTTTACGTGACGTTATCGTCAATGAAAATATAGATTTAAAAAAAATATTAATAGCCAGAATAAAAGAATACAGTCATATGTGGCGATGGATGTTCAAAAACATTCAAGACTGTGATAAAGTTATCTTTAATAACAATGCCTTTGTTGCTGTACCAGAACAATTAAAACATTTCATCCATACTTCAGAAAAAACGTATGATGATATCTTAAAAATAGTAAATATCGCTCTAGAAGAATTTAGTAGTCAAAAATTACAAGATTCATCATTGAAATCAGAAATTGTTAAAAAGTTTTGTGAAACTTTAATGAAAAGAATTAATAATAATATCCATCAAAGTTGGTCTAAAAGCTAGGAACCAATAGCACAAGCACTGAACAAAAAAGTTGACCAACGAGATTTTTCAAATATGATTTATCCTGAATGATAAAAGAATTTATTTTCACTGTTGCGGCAGTACTAAACGCAAATAGTGGACAGAATATAGAGGAAAAAATTCTAGAAATCCCTGCAGGAGTTTCTGAGGTTTCTGCTGATATTGAGTGGAACGCTATGTCTATGTTTTCTCCTGATGGAGAAGCTTTACCAAAAATTTGGTATGCCAAAAATGGAGCTTGGACCCCTTGGCATAATTTTGAAGAAAATGAAACGAATCAACCAGATAGTCTCGATTTACTTTTCGCTGGAAATATTCGCAAAAGTATAATTATAAAATCCGAAGAAACAGTTCATGTGGTAGCGCATTTTTACAATACAAAAATTCCTGGAGAGTCTCTATTAGCAAGATTTGATCCGTTTGATGATGACTCTTACGATGATCCAAAAACAGGACTAGCCAAGCCAGTAAGTGGACCTCGGTATATTTCACGTAAGGAGTGGGGTGCTGATGAAAGCCTAAGAAACTGGACTTTTCGGAGAGGAATCAAACAATTTTTTCGAAGTTCTGTCCCTGAAGCTAAACAAGTAGCTAAATCACTTCGTCCAAAAATTGTTGAAAGAAAAAATAGTGATGGAAAAAAACTAAGTTGGCCCATTGAAGAAAATCCTAAAATTAAAAAATTCATTATTCATCATACTGGAGAATATATCGATGAAACAAGAGATCCTATGGAACTTATGCGAGCTATTTATTATTTTCATACCATCACCCGTGGTTGGGGAGATATCGGGTATAATTATGTAATCGACAAAAAAGGTAATATCTATGAAGGTCGATATGGTGGACCAACAACGGTCGGAGCGCATACCGCTTATCATAATGTAGCTTCTATGGGAGTGTCTCTTATGGGAAATTTTGAAACAGAAAAACCGACTGAAAAACAATTAAAAGTTTTAGAGCTTACGTTGGCCGATCATGCTGTACGGTATGGTGTAAACCCAACTGGAAAAAGTTTGTTTTTAGGAACAATGTCTCAAAATATATCTGGACATCGAGATGTAGCAAGAAAAGGACATGCTACCGCTTGTCCTGGTAAAAATCTACATGAATTACTTCCTGAAATAAGAAAAAAAGTGAGTTATTTTTCTAATGAAATGAAGCAAAAGGGAAAAACACTAACTACTCGTGATTTTTTATCAAAAAGTAAATTTGCCCCGAAATTTGAACGAACAGTTGTTGCAGAAGAAAAAGTTTTACCACCAATAACTATATCAAAGCTTTTATCAAAAAAAATATTACAAAGGGGTGATAAAACAACTATGGATATTATGCTCAAAAATAGCTCAGATGAAACTTGGTTAAAAGGTCAGAAACTGATTATACAAAATATTCCAGAAGGAATAAAAATGACACCCTTCCGGGCTACAAAGAAAATTTATCCAAACTCAAGCGGTGTTTTCCGTGCTAAAATATGGGTACAAACCACTCCAAATGGTAACTATAACTTATCACTAGTTCCTCAAATAGAAATGCCAGAAGGTTACGTGGGAAAAGATATTGTGTTTGATTATCCAATACAAATTTCCGGTACAAATATGAAGATAGCAGGTAGTTTCAAGAAAAGTTTTGGTACAGCCTTAAAAAATTCAAAAGCATCTGTTTTTTCTGGTTCTTCACGAAACCAATCAAAATCAATTACTAAAAACATAAACAATGATTTCGGAAAAGATGTGAAAATAAAATTAGCTTTTTTTGATAAAAATTATGCTGTAATTCAAAGTGAAAACAAAATATCGCTTCATGCCAAAAAAGGTTTTATTATCGATATCCCGACTAATCAGGAAATAAAAATAATTCCAACTGGCAAAAACAAATCTTTTCAAGTTAATATCGGAAAAAAAGTTTTTAATTTAATTAAACCTGAATTTCGAACAACTGATGGTCTAATCAAGATAAAAAACTATGACAGAGGACTTGGGTCTATCGCCTATAACAAGTTTCGTCAGCAATTAAATTTCCATGCTACAACTGGAGAAAACTTTTATATTGTTAATCAGCTTCCCATCGAAAAATATCTATGGGGACTAGCTGAAGAACCAAAGACTGAGCCATTACAAAAAAAACATGCTATTTATGTGCTTGCACGAAGTTATGCTTACGTCTATAGCGGAGCAAAAAGAAAATTTAAAACAAGCCTTTACGACTTAGAAGACGACCCGAGGTCGTCACAATATTATCTTGGATACGATTGGGAATACTATCACGCTGAACAGAAAAAATATATTGCTCAGACTAAGGGAAAAGTCATTACTTACGATGACAAAGCTGTTATTGGCCCTTATTTCACCCAAAGTTCAGGTGAAAGTTCAAGTCTTTGGCATAAACAGTATCCATGGACTAGATCACAAAAACTTCCCTATGATGAGGGACTTGAAGCCAAGGGACATGGTGTAGGTCTTTCTGGAAATACTGCCCGAGTTTTGGCCGAAAAAAACTGGAATTATGAGAAAATTTTGGATTATTTTTATGATGGTATAAAAGTTCAAAAGAAGTTTTAAGACTTCCCTTAATAATTTGACAAAGCCACAACGGTACATATATTTGCTTAGAATTTTCTCTAGATTTATGGGAAACAATTAACGACTAAAAACATGTCAAACAAAGGAATCGGATCTAAAAAAACACATGGTTTCCACGAAATCAATCAACGACGAGCTAAAAGCTCTATGAAATCTAGACGAAACAAAGCAACTGCACGTGCTAAACGAGAAGTTCTGAAAGAAAAAGGATTACAGTGTTAGATTCGTAGCTTACATAAAAAATATATAAAAAGAGATAATACCTCTTTTTTTATTTTAATTAACTAACTTATTCATCCGATCCAAGTTTAACTGTCCAGCCTGAGCTCCATAAGCTTGTATGACCGCATTTGAACAATAATTACCCCACAAGATTTGCTCTTGTAGGTTTTTTCCGTGTAATTTTGCAGAAATAATCCCCACAGAAAACGCGTCTCCAGCTCCCAACGTGTCTACTCGATTTGCCTCTTGTGCTGGCGAATAAAAATGATCTTTTCCGTTGAATATTTGGGCACCTCGTCCCCCATCAGTTACAACAAGTGTTTCAACTCCTGCATCCAAAAACTTTTGAGCTATTTCTCTAATATCACTTAAAAATTCCGTTTCTAATTCATTTTTTCCCAGAACTTTAACTCCAATTTGTTCTGGTGAATAATTTTGTGATTTTATTTTTTCAGATTTTAAACCTGTAAATTGTTCCGCTTCTTCTACATTCAATACTAAAATATCAATAACTGGAAAAATATCTTTGAACGCTTCAAACCCTTTTTTGAATTGTGTTTTTCCCGGGTTCCAACCAATTATCTCATCGTGTTTTTCTTTCCAATCAGGAAGCGCCTCCAACATGGCATCTGGTCCATTATAAAGATGTGAAATATAAATTGCTCGTGAGTCAGGTGCGTTAAGTAAAACATCTCTATTAAAATTCTCACTCATTGTTCGTCTATGAAAGACCGTTCGTTCTCCTTCATGAGAATTTAAAATAACAGAAAAACTCGACATTTGATTTTTTGCAAACGTTATATAATCAGTACAAACATCAGCTTCTTTCAAATGTGAGATCAAAAAACCTCTATTTGATTTGTCCCCCATTACACCGAAAGCTGCTGTTTGAAGTCCCAATTTTGAAAATCCTACAGCAGAGTTTGCTGCACCACCTCCACAAAGCGTCAACGATTGCTCTACTTTTATCTTTTCTCCTAGTGGCACCTCTAGAAATTTATCAGCCTCTTTTTTAATAATATCAACACCACAGTCTTCTGGAAGTGGGATTAATATATCAAGAGTAATAGAGCCAAAAGTCAGTATATCAAATGTTTTCATCCCGATCATTATGCATAAAATCAGAATGAAGATCAAATTTTTTGTTCACAAGAAAGATTAATTTTGTAATAGTTCTTAAAATTAAGTATGGTTAAGGTGAATTATTAAAAAAATGATAAACTCTAAAACTAAGCTTTCATTCCTCCTGCTAGTAACATTTGTATTGCCAACAACAGTAATTTCTAATTATGAAGAACCTTCCGGAAATCTTCCAGCTTACATCGAAGGTGAGGTGTTAGTTACTTTCAAAGAAAATACTATTGCAGCTCATCAAGTTAATGTTAATAAAATATCTGAAAGATCAGACATAAAAGCTATTAAACAGCTGAAACACAGCCCTGTCACAATCTTTAAAAGTGAGAATAAAAGTACAAATGAAATAATTGAATCATTGAAAAATGATCCATTAGTTGAAGTTGTTCAACCAAATTATATTTATAGAACAATGGTTCAAGAGGTCCCTTGGGGAATTGGAAATAATAACAATTCAGGCGTTAATGCTGATTTGGTTCAGAATCATTATAATATTACAGGAAATAATACTATTGCTGCTATTTTAGATACAGGAATTAATTATAATCATGTTGATCTAGCTGCTAATATTTGGAATAACAGTGGAGAAGCTAATTGCACTGATGGTATAGATAATGATATTAATGGATATATTGATGATTGCCTTGGATATGATTTCATTGGTACAGATTATAGTAATCGTGCACCTGACAATGATCCAG
>CAZBBI010000046.1:0-6338 GCA_964490135.1 uncultured Candidatus Peribacteria bacterium | reverse complement strand
AATCAGTGGTAATTCTAGCATATTGGCATAATAGCGAATTAGCTTATTAGAAAAATTAAGCATCAAATAAGATTTTCAAAAACTCTTATTAAATTGAAAAATACGAAGTTATAACTGACCATTACGCCAATATGCTAATACGCCAATAAGCTTTTTGATTTACCCTTTAAAATATTTATTAACCGCTTTCAGTACAGATTCTGCTTGTTCAACTGTAATTCCAACTTCAGCTAGTTCATCAGCCTTAAGTCCTTCAAATTGTTTAATCTGAGAAAGTCCAATCTCCGTAAGAGTTGCAATAACTTCCGCATCAACTCCCCCTAATTCATCAATTGTAATTTTTTCTGAAATTTCTTTCTTAACTTTCACTTCTTTTTTTGATACTTCTTCTTCTTCAATTGGTCCATCATAAGTTATAACATCAACTTGCATTCCTACTAAATTCCCAGCAAGACGAACATTTTGTCCTTTTTTACCAATTGTAATAGCTCGTTCTTCTTCTCTTACAAAAATCTTCACACGATCTTCGTCTCTATCTCCTTTAAAGAATTCAACTTTTGCAATTTTCGCAGGTGAAAGTGCTGCCAAAAGCATTCGCTTTGGATCATCATAATATTGGATAATATCTAATCTCTCATCCCCTACCTCATCCATAACAGTGTTAATTCGTGAACCTTTTTGTCCAACAAATGCTCCTACTGGATCAATTGAACTATCTTCAGATGCAACTGCAATCTTACATCTCACTCCAGATTCTCGAGCAATTTTTGCTACATAAACAAGACCTTCTCTCATTTCAGGAATTTCTTGTTCAAATAATGCGATAATAAAATCATCATTTGATCGAGTAATTCTTAATTGAGGACCTCGTGATGTAAGTTCTACTTTTTCTAAATAAACTTTTATTCGTTGTCCTGTGAAATATTTTTCACCAAAAATTTGCTGACGACGTCCCAGTAAAGTTGAAACTCCCTCAACTTCGATAAGTACCGCATTATGATCAACTTTTTGTACTTTTGCTGTCAAAAGCTCTCCTTCTCTATTTTTAAATTTCTCAAACAACATATGTCGCTCTGCTTCATTTAATTTTTGTGTAATTACTTGTTTAGCTGCTTGTGCCGCTATTCGTCCAAAAGCTTCTGTCTGCTCTACTGGAATAAAAACTGTATCACTAATTTTTGCATCTGGTCGAATAATAAGCGCATCTTTTTTTAAAATATCTAAATCATGATCTTCAATTTTTGCAACAACTTCCCGTTCTTCATAAATTCTCAATTGAGAAATATCATCTCCAAGTACTACTTTTATATTTTGTCGTGGAGAGCCAAAATCTTTTTTATATGCTAGCGATATTGCTTTCTCGATTGCATCGATAACGATTTCTTTGTCGAGATTCTTTTCAGCACATAACTGATTTACGGCGGCTTGAAGTTGAGTTTGCATGATTTATTTCTCTTAAAAAAAACCAACGATTTGAGATAATCAAATCATTGATGTACGAACTCATTATTAGCGGTATTTAGTTTCTGTCAAACTTTTTCCTCCTTATTTCTAAATAAAGACTTTTGATTTGACATTTACGGGAAAAATCTTAATAAAACCTTAACCTTTCTGGTGTTTTTGGAAGTATGTTTTATTCTTACCAAATACTGAAAAGTTTGATCTTTTACATTACGGAACGGAAATGATAATCACCTTGATTATCAAAAAATTAAAATGCTCTCTAATAGGAGAGATCGCCCTCAAGGAGGGGGCTAAATTATGATAAAACAATTTTTGTTAACATTTTTATTGCTGGTTATTCCAGCGACTGTTATGGCCTCCACTGGAGGCGAAACCTTGGATTTAACCAAAAGCGTAATAGGATATATTTCACTTTTAATCTTTGGCATAGCCTATCTTTTAGTTATGGCCGAAGAAGTCACTCACCTAAGGAAATCCAAACCTGTCCTAATGGCAGCTGGTATTATCTGGGTCCTTATCGCGTATGTATACGCACAGAATGACTTGCCCCATGCGGCAGGGATTGCGATTCGACATAATATTCTTGAATATGCTGAATTATTTTTCTTTCTTTTGGTAGCAATGACTTATATCAACGCTATGGAAGAGAGACTTGTTTTTCAAACATTGCGAACAAAGCTAGTCACTGCTGGACTTTCCTTCAGACAGCTTTTCTGGATTACCGGCGCATTGTCTTTTGTTATTTCTCCTGTTGCCGACAACCTGACAACTGCTCTGCTTATGTGTGCTGTTGTTATGGCTCTTGGTAAAGGCAAAGCTAAGTTTGTTTCACTAGCCTGTATCAACATTGTAGTTGCTGCTAATGCTGGTGGTGCATTCAGCCCCTTTGGTGATATTACAACTCTTATGGTCTGGCAAAAAGGGATAGTAAGTTTTAGTGAATTTTTTGCGCTCTTTCTTCCATCTCTTGTTAACTGGATAGTACCTGCTGTTATTATGAGTTTTGCCATCGAGAAAAGTCGACCTGAAAGTGATGGAGAGATCGTCACCATGAAACGTGGTGGCATCGTAGTTATGTTTCTTTTCCTTATGACAATTGCCACAGCAGTAAGTTTTCATAACTTCCTGCACCTGCCACCAATGGCTGGTATGATGATGGGACTTTCCTATCTGAAAATTTACGGCTTTTACCTGAAAAAGACTCACAGCAACCTGAAAGGGGTTGTCTATGACCCTGAAAAAGCTGAAGAACGTGTCGGTGACACGGTTGCTTTTGATATTTTTAGAAATATCGCAAGGGCAGAGTGGGATACACTATTTTTCTTTTATGGTGTAATCCTCTGTGTTGGAGGATTAGGGTTTATGGGATATCTTGGCCTCGTGTCGCACGTCATGTACGACAGCTGGGGACCAACATATGCAAACATTACGGTTGGTGTCCTGTCTGCAATAGTAGACAACATTCCTGTAATGTTTGCCGTGCTTACGATGCTCCCTGAAATGTCACAGGGACAGTGGCTCCTGGTAACACTTACTGCTGGAGTTGGCGGCAGTTTACTTTCTATCGGCTCAGCGGCTGGTGTAGCCCTTATGGGTCAGTCACGTGGGTTGTATACCTTTGGGGGACACCTCAAATGGACGCCTGTTATCGCCCTTGGTTATGCTGCTTCCATTGCGACTCATTTTCTTGTAAATGGGTCAAAATTTTAACCTTTTCCGTTCCCTAATAATCTTCTTACTTTTTCGATCTAAAATGCGAAAAAAGTAAGGGAACACTAGATCCCTTGTTGCTTCGGCTTCAAGGGATTTTAAACATGAAGAATAAAAATCATTCTCCTTTTCTCCGATCTCTTTCTCGAAATTTATCTAAAATTACAGAAATATCTGATTTTTCTATTTCTGGAAGTTTCTTTTTTATAAAGAAAAATTCTGCATAGGCCGCTTGCCAAATACAAAAATTAGAAAGCCTGTTTTCTCCTCCTGTACGAAAAACTATATCTAAAGGAGGAACTTCAAGGTGTTTTTCAAAATCTTTAGAAGTTATTTTTTTTATTTTTAATTGATTAAAAACCCTCACAATCTCATCCTGTCCTCCATAATCAAGACAAAGATAAATCGTAAATTCCTTAAACTTTGATGATTTTCCTTCAAGGTCTTGAATTTTGTTCAGTAAATTCTTTGGCAACCTATCTTTACGTCCAACATGAATTAAACGTATTTTTTCATAAATTAATTCACCTGACCACTGGGTGAAAATCTTATTAAAAACCTTCATTAAGTCTAAAACTTCAAGTGGGCTTCGTTTCCAATTTTCTGTAGAAAATCCATAAATAGTCACACTATCAAATTGTCCATCTGCTTGTATCGTCGGAAGAATAAGATCTTTTAATTTTAAAAAACCCTGAAAATGACCTTCTGATATAGGCTTATTGTTGGCTTTTGCCCAACGACGATTCCCATCAGCGATTATTCCAAAGTTCATGCTGTTAATTTAAATCTACAATTACATTATAATTTTATGGGAAAATTAGCAATTTATCAGAGATTCTCTAATATCAAGCTAATAAACAATGAACACTCTTGAGCATAACGAAAAAGCTGCACTAGAAAATCTAGTATATAGTGCTGCTGTTTTTACTCAAAAAGATCGACAATGGCATTTAGAACAAATAAAGAACGGTGAAACTGATACCGAAAAAATTGAATTTTATATTTGGGCAGCTGATCAACGAGCTGAAATCTTGTCATCTGTTCCAAAGGAAAAAAGAGAACAGATCTCCGAAATAATTGAAAAGTTGCTTGATCAACATGCCGGCACAAATCGCGAAAAAGTTAAAGGATCATCTCTAGAAGAAATGAAAGAGGCTGTTTTGCTGTTTCGAAGAAACCAAGATCTAGTTAAAACAAAAACACAAAAATTACGAAATTTACCACCAGGATTTGAGACTCGTATCTGGGAACGATTTATGGATAGGTTTGAAACTGAAACATCTGGAGACGTTTTGGACCCTGTTTTGATGGCGAATTTTCGCAAATCAATCGATACAACCTTTAATCATCTTGCAAAAGTCCTTGAAATGCAAGACAAGGTAAAACAGAAATTATCTTCTGAGAAATATTTCTCACTTAAATCGAATGAAAGTTCCGACACAGAAAGAGCTCGATTATCTGGAATTCTACAAACACAAATATTTAATTGGTTAGGACAAGATACAAGGCTAAAAGAATGGGAAAAAGGTCTTACGAATTTACTTAACAAACAATTACCAAAAAATTTAAAAGAATTCAAAGAACATTACAGTGGCGTTTTTTCGAAAGAATTTTGGAAAAACCTTTCTGCAACAAATCCGATGGAATTACCTAATTTTACCGTAGAATTCAATTTTCAAACAGAAGATGATTTTCTTACAAAAATGTCTTTAAAAGATATTAAATCTCTTCCCAAAAAACTGAAAAAGACTCTTTTAAACGATTCCATAGAAATACTCTCTGAGTTTTTTTCAGCTGATGAAAATAAAAAAGAACTTTCGGACCTAAATTCTATTTCTGAAAAGAATCCCGCAAAATTACTAAAAAAAGTAAGTAATTTAAGAAAGACACAAAACAGAAACAGAGATAATTCAAAAAAGAATTTAAGTCGCATAAAACAACTTTATTTTGATAAAGATACAAAAACCGCTAGCGCAGAACTCGACTTATTTCGTAAAAAATACGGAAAAAATGTCTTACATTCTCTAATGGAAGACCGGTTTGAATCAATGGTAGATCTTCGATTGATGCGAATCAAAAGCCTCGAAAAACAACTTAAAGTCACAAGTGACACAAAAAAGAAAAAACATATTCAAGACCAACTTGCCGAGTTATGTATAAAAAGAAAAAATCATTGTGACCTCGATATGTCAGCAGCTGAAAGAAAGACACGAGTATTCACTATCGAAAAAGAAGTAAAATCAGCACGTGTCTCTGGTGACCTACAAGGTGCAAAAGCAAAAGCAAAAACCTTACGTGGACTAAATGATGTAAAAGCTGAACTTTTAATTTCAGAAATTAATCGTGAGATAGAAAAAAGAAACGAAAAAGATTTAGATAATGATGGAGAAAACAAAGTTAATACTTCGGTAGAAAAACAAAAAAAAATAGAGTTTTTTGAAAAAGCTCTTGATCACGCCAAAGGAGTAAAAGAAGCTTGCTCCCAGATAGGAATCCCAACAGATGATCCCAAGTTTTGGAAAAACGAAGGCCTGAAAAATCGCGTAGGGTGGCTAAAGGATCATGGTTTTTATGAAACCTATCAGAAATTTAATTCCTCTGATCCTAATATTCCAAGTAATGCACAAAATGGGTTTCGTTTTCGTTGGATGGACGGAGTAGGCGATAATTTGAATTACGGAGGTGCCGAAAAAGGCATACAATATCTTCAAAGATATAAAGAGTCTGGATATATTTTGGCTGCATTAGCCGGGGCCTTTTCCATTAGTTGGAAAAACGCGGATTCTCCAACTTATACTCCAGATGAATTTATGACAAAAATTACCGAACAAATGAATAAAGTGAAAGGAACATCTGCTAAATAAGTGAGATCCAATGAATGGAATAAGTCGTTTGTCGAAGTTATCCCGCATATGCGGGATCTAATATTTACAAAATTACTTACTTCACTACTTCAGTATTTTGATTTTTTTTGTTATTTTTCTGATGATTTTTACTTTTGTTCTTATGTGAAGCCGGCTGACTTTTTACAGTGAATTTAACTGTAAAATTCTCAGTAAGACTTTCTATATCCTGAAGCATGGCCTTGAACTCACCTTTTTTAGTTTGTAATAACTTCTTCTCTTCTCTTATTTTTTCTTGCAATACTTTTATTTGCTCTTCGT
>CAZBBI010000045.1:0-6471 GCA_964490135.1 uncultured Candidatus Peribacteria bacterium | reverse complement strand
ATGCAGACTCTTTCTTTCAATTATTTTAACTTTTTCTTGTGCCTCTCCATCTATAGTTATCTCTTTCACTACGTCTGGATTTATTTCTTTAGAATCTTTTACGGCAACTGCTGGCAAAATAAGAATATCTTTATTGAGACTAATGCTCTCATGTGATGGAATTGAGACACTATTAGTATCTATATCATAAATTCCAAGTTTTGCATTTTGGACTTTTACAGAATTTGAATTGATTGTTTTTGCTGGATTAAAATGATCTTCTGGTTTTTTGAAATCAGCTGAATCGGCAGGCATACTAGTCCATTCTTTTTTGTAAGTGTAGGTTGTTTCTGTTGTTTCAGATCCACCAGTATTTGTTTTTGATTTTGTAGAAGTTTCTTCATTCCAGGAGTACATTTCCACGTTTCGTTTAATAGAAATATAATTTCCTTTTTTCAAAAAAGAATCGCCAATCATTTCATTAGAACTAAAAACTCCATTAACAGAAATAAGCTGTTTATCTGTATCGGCAGAAGCTTTGCTTGTAGAACTTATATCAATAGCTTTTTCGGCAAGCTTTGAAAGATCTATCCGCCCTTCATTCCAATAAAGAACTCCAAAGGAAATAAAGAACATTAAAAGACCTAGGAAAATTCCTTTAATTGAGCTAGTAATCCGAGAACCCCAGCTAGTGGTAGTTGTTTCTGTAAATTGGTCATTCATAAAATTTGAGATTAGAGAAATAATTAAATATTTTTAGAATTTATATTACTGGAACAATATAGTACTTTTTCATGTTTTTCTCGATTTTTTTTTAAGAAAAAGCATAATAATACTGATTTATTCTTTAAACACTTATAAAACATGCTAAATATTGCAGAAATAAAGCTCGGAAAAAATATTGTAATGGATGATATTCCTTACATTGTAACCTTTAATCAATTTAGTAAAACAGCACGTCAAGGAGGTGTTATGAAGACAAAACTAAAAAATCTTTTGACTGGGAATGTGATGGAAAAAACATTTCAAGGAAGTGATAAAGCTGAGCCTGCAGAAATTAATTATAAAAGAGCCCAGTTTTTATATGCTACGGGAGATGATTATGAATTTATGGATAATGAAACATATGATCAAGTTACTTTTTCAAAAGATAAATTAGGAGAAATTACCAGTTATCTTTCAGATGGAACAGAATGTGATATCCAATATTTCAATGGAAATGCAATTAATGTTAGCGTTCAACCAAAAATGATTTTTGAAATCATTGAAACAGAACCTGGTGTAAAAGGAAATACAGCTGGGAATGTTACTAAAAATGCCAAAATTGAAACAGGGTATGAATTAAAAGTACCACCTTTTATAGAAAAAGGAGAAAAAATTGTAGTAAATACACTCAATGGAGAATACGTTGAGAGAGCCAAATAAAAAAATGAAAGTTTTTTTTAATTTTAAACGTATTAAGTAATGTAAGTAATTAGCTACTTTTCTTTACCATGGTTCAAATTGATGAAAAAAAATTGGTGCTTGCTGCACTTGATGATGCTAAAAACTTCGAAAAAATTATTCAATTGTATGAAAAAAAATTAGATCGATTTCTTTTACATTTGGGAGTCCGGCAAAATGAAGACCGAGAAGATCTTTTACAGGAAAGCTTTTGGAAAATTTATAAAAATTTGAATGGGTTTGATCTGAAACTTTCGCTTAATGCGTGGATTTATAGGATAACACGAAATACTGTTTATGATTATTTCAGAAAATCAAAAAGTAGAGGGATTAAGGTAGAGTTTTCAGAAGAGGAATCAGTTTTTTTCTGGGAAAATTTATTAGATGAATCTATAGATTTCACGAAAGAAGTCGATAAGAAGTCTCGTATAAAGATTGTAAGAGATGGTTTAAGTAACTTACCAGAAAAGTATCGAGAGGTTTTAGTTCTTTTGTTTTTGGAAGAAAAATCTTATGGAGAAATATCAGATATTTTGCAAAAAAATGAAAACACAATTGCAACACTTATTTCTCGAGGAAAATCTAAATTTAAAAAAATATTCTTGGAAAATAATAAATTAAAACTATTAAATCAGTAAATATCATGTCAAAACTTTCAAAAAATATTCTCAAAAAAATTGAAAAAGGTGAAATTCTACCAAAACCTCGGTGGCATTTTATATTAAAGAATTTAGCCATTTGGAGCGGAGCATTGATTCTTCTCGTTTTAGGGATTTTGGCAACTATGCTAATATTCTATTTTTTAATGAATCTAGAGCTACTAGGTTTGGTATTAGAGATGCCAGAAATTTTTCCTAAAATAATTTTGCTAGGATTACCGGGTATTTGGATTTCATTTATGTTTGCCCTTTCTTTTTTAGCGGGGGTTTCTATGCAAAAAACAGAAAGAGGCTATAAGTGGTCTTTTCTAACTATTCTTATCGGAATTATATTGATACAAATTGCTGTTGGTGGGGTATTGGCTCATACTTCTTTTGCAGAAAAAGTTGAAAAAACATTACAAAGAAATATCGGAACTAGGTCTTTGGAAGAAAGAAAAGCAAGGATTTGGGATATTCCAGAAAATGGGTTACTGTCAGGTGAAATTATTAATATTGAGTTAGATCAATGGAATATCCGAAACAGAAGAGGTGATGAATGGGAAATAATAATAGAAGGACGGACGGAGTTACCTCCAAATATGGATATTAAAAAAGGAGATTTGATCAGAGCAAGAGGAGAGGTTTTAGATAAAACTGAAAAAATATTTCAAGCAGAAAAAATATTTCCAATGAAGGGTCGACAAAGAGATTTTCATAAATTATTACAAAAACAATTTCCACACCTGTCACCGGATGAACGAAATAAAATACAAAAAAGAATAGAAAAAGAGGGGCCTCCTCCGTTTCGCAAGATGTTAGAAACATTACCAGAAGAAGAGCGTATGGAAATTTTGAATAAATTAAAAAAGATGGACCACGCCGAAGTAAGAGACTTTCTTTATAAATTAAGAAAGAATAAAAAAGGAAGACGTGATGAAAATCAATTACATCATTGGCAACAAAAAAAGATTGAAAATAAAAACAGAATGAATGATACTTATTAAGTATGCTCAGATTCAAAAATGTTAGTCTTTCAATTGGAAAATGGGAAATTTTGAGAAATGTGAATTTCAAGATTAATCCGGGAGAAGTTGTGGCTATACTTGGATCATCCGGGGCTGGTAAAAGTTCTATTTTTAAACTTATAACTTCGGAATTAAAGCCAACATTAGGAAAAATTGAGCTAGATGATTTTTCTCTTGGAGATTTAAGTTTTACAAGTGTACAAGATTATCGAAGGCAAATTGGAATTATTTTTCAGGATTATAGATTGTTAATTCAAAAAACAGTTTTTGAAAACATTGCGTTTGCCCTAGAGGTTTGCGGGAATGAAGACGAAATATCAAAGAAAGTACCAGAACTTATAAAATTGGTTGGGCTTGTTGGAAAAGAGAAAAAATTCCCAAGAGAGCTTTCTGGCGGAGAGCGTCAGCGAGTATCTATTGCTAGGGCCTTAGTCCATGATCCGAAAATTCTTGTTGCAGATGAGGCTACTGGGAACCTTGATCCTAAAAATTCAAGAGAAATTGCTGATTTGTTTTTGAAGATAAATAAAGAAAAAAATTTAACGATTTTGTTTGCAACCCATGATCCGATACTTGTTGAAAAATTACATCCTAGAATTATTCGGTTAGAAAAAGGGCGAGTACTTATGGATAAAAAAGAATGCTCTATAAAACAAGCTTTTGAAGGTATTCTATAGTGTTTGTTGACCACTAGCGGTAACAGAGTCTTTATCCAGAGCAAAAAATTGTCCCCAAGAGTTTTTTCCAATTTCTTCACGACCAAGTTGACCGTATTTACCCATAGTTGTAAAAATTGCTTTTTCTTCCTTTGGAAAATCTTCTATAAAATTAAGAAAATCTTTTAAATCATCCTTAGTTTCGGTTGTTACCGCAAATTTGTAAATTGTGGGATTATGTTTTTTCATTTTATCAAAAATGTCATTCAGGCTTTTTGGCATTTTTTCAAAATCATGAAAACTAAGAATAAGATTTTCTGGAGTAATCTTTTTTATTTCTGATTCGGAGTTTCTTGTTATATCTACATCAACAAAATCACCACTAGCATCAATAAATTGGTTTAAGATCTTGATACGATCAATATCACTTCCTTTGAATCTTCCATTTTCTTCTGGCTGTTTGCAAACGGATAAGAATTTTATAGATGTCGTGTTTTGTTTTTTGAATTTTTTGAAATTCTCCAAAAAGATATCAACATCTTTTACCTGATCTAGCCATATTTCAACGATATTAGCCCGATTATCTATTTTTTTTATTAAAGATAAAAAATCATCAAAATTTTTAGGACGAATTGGGCAAATGATTTTCATAATAACTGATATTTAGTTACTTGTCCGCGTAAGGCTGGTTAAAATACTTTTGGTGTCTTTTTTCCTCGGTATTTCTGAAAATACTTTATAGCAGAATTAACATGTATCCAAAAAGTTTTTTTAAAAATAGCTTTAAATATATGTCCTCCAGAAAGTCGCTTGGTTCCGTGAATTGCTCTGGCACTTGAAACTAAAAATATACGCCAACCTGATTCCCAACATCTTCTACATAGGTCAGTGTCTTCCATAAAAAGAAAAAAACGAGAATCAAATCCTCCCAAGTCCATAAAAAAAGATTTTTTCATAAATAAAAAACTTCCCTGAGCCCAGTCAACGGGGACCATTGTAGCTGAATCAGTATTTATAGCTTCGGCTGTTTTGTTTTTTAGTCTCCTTCCAAAAAGTTCTAGCATTGTTGGAAATTTTCGACAATTTTCTTGAGCAGTTTGATACTTGTTTACAAGTTGAGGAACAACAATCGCTCCTCCGTGAGAAGAATCTTCAATGGTTGTTAGGAGTGTTTTAAGGCAGTATTGAGTTAGCTCAATATCTGGATTTATAAATACTAGAAACTCGCCCTTAGAAAAATCTGCACCAAGGTTGCATGCTTCACCAAAACCAACATTCTCATTTAAAGTTATAACAAAAACTTTTGGCTCATCTTTAAAATAATCTTGAAGTATTTCAGCGTCACCTGTTGGGGAATTATTATCGACAATAATCCACTCAAAGTCTTGGATCTCATTTCTTTGCAAACTATTCCAAAGTGTTTCTAGTGTGCTAAGATTTTGATAATTAACTGTTACTATAGAAATCATACAATTTATAGTTTATAGAAAAGTTTAACAAATTGCTAAATTTCAGTTTATTTTTTTGTAATTTATCTTATATTTATATGTGATGAATTACAAAATATTTTCGGGATCGAGCTGTGAGGATTTTGCAAAAGATATAGCTAAGCTCTGTGGAACTAAATTAGGTAAAATCGAAAGAAAACAATTTTCTTGTGGAGAAAATTATATTAGATTTGATGAAACCTTTCGTGGAGAAGAGATCTTTCTTATTCAAACAGGAAGAACGGAATTTATGAATGATGACCTAATTGAACTATTGTTAATGATAGATGCAGCAAAAAAGAGTTTTGCTGAAAAAATACATGTAATAATTCCATACTTTCCTTATTCACGACAAGACAAAATACATGCTCCTCGTGAAGGAATTTCTGCAAAATTGTTTGCAGATTTGATAGAAAGAGCTGGAGCAGATCACGTAATTACCTTACATTTCCATGCTGAACAAATTCAAGGATTTTTTAGTTGCCCAACAGACAACTTAAATCCGAGAAAATTATTTGTAGATTATTTAAAGAATAAAAATATTAAAAACGGTGTAGTTGTTTCTCCTGATGCAGGGGGTGCAAAAAGTGCCAAACAATACGCAAATGATCTAGGGGTCCCTCTGGTAATTATGCATAAACAGCGCCCGGAACACAATGTTTCAGAAGTTACACACGTGATTGGGGAAGTTGAAGGTAAAACACCAATTATAATTGATGATATGATAGATACAGCAGGATCTGTATGTGCTGCTAAACAAGCACTTTTATCAAAAGGAGCAAATGAAGATGTTTATTTGTGTGCGACACATGCTGTTTTTTCAGGAGATGCTCGAAAAAAACTATCTCAAGCAAATTTCAAAGAAATAGTTTGTACGGATTCTCTACCAGTACCAAACCCTCCAACAAATTATAAGGTATTATCAGTTACACCATTATTAGCAGAAGTTACTAAAAACATTGCGGAACATAAATCGGTTTCTGGACTTTATTTTTAGAAAAAAAGAGAAACTATTGGAAAAGATTTGAATTTTAGACAAAATAGTGGTATAGTTAGAAGAAATTAAAACATATTTCTTAAAAAAAAACAAAAAATGAAAAAATTTCTTGCTCCGGCTTTCGCGCTTTTAGTAGCAGCATTGGTGTTTGTTGATCCAGCATTTGCACAAATGATTGATACCATGGATAGACCTACTTCTATGGGTCCAGATGCATTTGATGGTAGCCTTCGAGGTGCTATT
>CAZBBI010000044.1:0-6497 GCA_964490135.1 uncultured Candidatus Peribacteria bacterium | reverse complement strand
CAGCTTTACTCTTGGGGGCTAAAACTCCTGCTGGAGAAAAACGAGGATCGTTAATCATAATTGGATTTGCATCTCCTTCCCATTTAATTGAGTAGGGAGGATTGGAGACTATGGCATCAAATGGTTCATCATCCCAATGTTTTGGATCTGTAAGCGTGTCTCCGTGTCCAATATCAAAATGATTGTAGTTGATGTCATGAAGGAACATATTGATACGACAGAGATTGAAGGTCGTAAGGTTTATTTCTTGACCGAAGAAACCCTGTCTGACATTTTCCTTTCCCAGTACTTTAGCAAACTTAAGAAGAAGTGACCCTGATCCACAACAGGGATCATAAACCTTATTCACTTCTTTTTTCCCCACGGTGGTGATTTCTGCCAAAAGTTCACTGACTTCTTGCGGGGTGTAATATTCTCCTCCTTATTTTCCAGCATTAGAAGCATACATTGCCATGAGATATTCATAGGCATCCCCAAAAGCATCTATTGTATTGTCTCCATAGTTTCCTAAACGAAGACCACCAATAGAATCAAGAAGTTTTACAAGTTGTTGATTTCTTTTTTCTACGGTTCCTCCAAGTTTATTGGAATTTACATCCAAATCGTCAAATAATCCCTTCAAATCATCTTCACTTTCAAATCCTTTGGCAGAGTTTTCAATGTTGTTGAAAATACTAGAAAGAGTTTCGTTCAGATTTCCATCATTACGGGCATTTTCCCGAACATTTACAAAAAGCTCACTTGGGAAAATATAAAATCCCTTTTCTTTTATGGTATCTGCTCGTCCAAACTCAGCTTCCTCATCAGAAAGCGAAGTATAATTAAAATCTTTATTGCCAGTTCTTCTTTCGTCAGCATTGATATAACTTGTAAGATTTTCGCTGATAAAGCGGTAAAAAAGCATTCCAAGTACATATTGCTTAAAGTCCCAGCCATCAACGCTCCCTCTCAGCTCATTGGCAATTTGCCAGATAGCTCTATGGAGCTCGGCTCTTTCCTGTTCTTTCGTGTTTTTTGATTGTGTTGTCATAGTAATTATTAAAAAAGGTTTTTCGAATGATATAAGAATTTTTTACTGTCTTGATCTTACCAATTTTCTGTTTTTTTGCTATTCTAACTCTGTAAAAAATATCACCTCAAAGTCAGATTTTCTAAAGTATCTTCAATGTCCTAAATATTTTTGGTTGTACAATCAAAAATCAGCTGTTTTAGGTGACCAAACCGTTGATGATTTTGCTCAATAAATCATTGATCAGAAGTTGAAGCTTGCACCTCTTCAGCTGCTCCTTCATCGAGGTCATACTCTTTCCTGATTTCACGGATTTCTTCGTCTGACATGTTTTCGAAGTCAAGTTATCGATGAAAAACACTTTTGATAGATTTAATTATATTTTTCACAAACCAGAAGAATTTTAATAAAAATAGCTCCTTACTTAAACTGTTTTCTAAATATCTATATTCCTCTCGAAATAACGAAATCACTTTAATCTTATTTCTCTTATAGGACTCCATTTTTGCTTTTTTATCTTTCCTGTATTTTTCACCATACCAACCATAATACTCAATATAGGTATCATATTTTTCTAAATAAAAATCTGGTTTTATTGTCCGACCTGCTAACAACAAAGGTTTTTCATAAACGTAAGAAATATTTTTATTCTTTAAAAAATTAGCAATTCGTGCTTCAGCTTTACTTTTAACAAGCTCTCCATTTGCTGTAGATGTTTTAATCCCACGGGGAATATGCTTTTTCGTTTTTCTTTTTGGCTTTTGGTTTAATGCTGCAATAGCGCCTAATAATATAAGTAATAAAATTAAATAGACGTATGATTCGAAGTTTTGCATTGGACTATTCTAACACAAAAACAGGGTGTTTACAATTACCCATTACCCAATAAGCCCCCAAACTCTTCGCCATAACACACACTAATGGCATCCAATTTCTTTCCACTATGATGGACAGGGAATTGGGTGTTTTATAAAACATCTCAATCTTTGTAAAATTTAGAAAATATAGTTGTTCGCCAAAGCACAGAAGGTAAAGGATTCTCATTTTTTAAACATGCTAAAACTACCAAGCTCCTAATTGCAGGGAACTTTTCTTTGCAACCTAATATTTTTATTGAGTTTTTAACGAATAATTCCACTTTTTCTTTAAGGGCTTGGTTTGTTTCTGGAAAAGTTTCAAAATTTCCTATAGAAGATAAAGTTCCCTTTCTTGAGATATTTTTATCAAAAATTTCTGTCTCCCAGTTAGCTGGAGGATTCCAGAATGCCAAGTCTATTGATTCTTCCTCTAACTTTTCAGTTTTTGTGTAATCCTTTGGCAAAATAATTTGATAGTAGAATTGATCTAACAAATGCTCAGTATCCTTTTCGTGAAAATCGAAGCAAAGTTCTAGTGCAATTGTAAGGAAGTATGAGGTTTTGCATGAATAAGCCAAGGGCTTACTCCCCATTGCCGCATATTCAGAAACTAGATCCAACCGATTATGATCTTCTATAAAAGGGACTTCTACCCCCATTGATTTAGTTTTCCTAAGGGTTAGATTTGTCTTTAGACTAAGCATGTAATCATAAAAAGCTTTGTGTTTTCCAGACATGTGAAATACTGCCCAAACAAGAAATAATTGGATATGATCCAGATCTATCAATGGTCGTTTAGTTGAATCATTTTTCTGAATAAATTGTTCAAGTAAGTCTCCAGCCTCAATAATAGCTTTTTGTAATTCTTTGACATGTTTTTTATAAATTTCTAATTCTTTTTTTGTGAAATTCTGATCTTTTCCATTTCCAGCAATAACTAAACAATCATTATAGAGCAATACCAAAACGCCTATCCTTGCTAAATTCCAATGTGCTTTTCTTGAATCAAGAATAACTCCCATAGACATCATTTCAGGATTAGCACCTGCTTCCCCAGAAGTGAAATAATCTTTGTTCTCTTCTAAATAATTTTCAAGGTGTCTTTTATATAAGGTCAAAGTCGTTCTGAAAAAGAAAATTAATTCTTTCATATTTTTACTTGGATTTTTAAAAATCAATGATGAAATCCTTAGTAATCCCCACTCTGTTATATCAATTTGCGAAGGTAGGTAGTTAGTTTTTTCTTTTAAAGTCTTTTCAAATATACCAATACATAAATTTATTAGAATGATGTTTTTTTCAGTTATTCCATCAGCCGTGATTCTTTTCAAAAAATCTTTCCACGCTGGCACAAATACCTTCTCCCAATTATCTGAATTGAAATCGAATTCTTTAGCTTGAGTACAAAGATAATTGAAAAAAGAGTTAAACTCCCAAGGTAACATTTCACTTGAATAGATATATTTTTCTGCTTCACTGGTAATATCATCAATGTTCCAACGTTTTATAGAAATTGAAATTTCTCTACCGTATGCTTTACTTGGAAGTGCCCATTTTTTAGCAAAATTATCAAAGCATTTTTTACCAGCAGTATTTTCATCTTTATTATGAGCTAAAATGATTTTTACACTTTCAATGTTTTTATAAGCTATATCACCTTCAAAATCAGTTTCTATTGCCTGCTGTAAATCTGCTGAAAAGTTAGCATTTTTCCAAGTGCCAGCTGTTAACTTCTCATCTTTTAGCACGAATATGATCAAATGCTTTTTCTCTTGATCTTCAAAACAAGATGAATCTATTCCGAATTCTGCTTCGCCCCTTTTGGCTTTTAGTTCTTTTTCGGCTGTCCTCATAAACGGATTTTTTAGCGGTATAAAACCTTTTGCTTGAATAAGCTGATAAATAAACCAATCAAGTTCATCTCGTTCTTTCAATGTTAGAATATAATCTTTCAAAAAGTTAAGCATCCAATTTTTTTTTAGCAGATAATTTTTTCACAGCACAAGTTTCTGGGTTTGCAAATTGAAGTCTAGGAAGATTAGTACCTTCAAATTGACTAGAATTTAAAGATGTTGGTTCTGAAACTTGGAAAAGCCCATCTTTAGAAACAGTTGAAAAGAGTTCTCCATAAATGAGGTCAAAGTTTTTGCAGAACATCATAGCAAATGAGCTTTTGCTAGCACCCGAGAGAACATCATGTTGGAATTTTTCTTGATGTAACATATAAAACCTTTCAAAGCTGGGATAGTAAAATGAATTTGCAGAACACTTTTTGGCTTTTTCAAGATTAGAAAAATATTTTTCCGCTTCTTTAATTACCATCTTTAATCGTTTTGAAGGTTTCTTGATTGTTTTCCACTGTTGAAAACAATCACTACCGTAGTTAATAGCTTGTTGATACATTTCTCTTCCCAGGCTTAAGTCAAAATCGTTAGTCAGATCTTTCCCCAATTCCTCAGCTTTCTCATTTAAAAACAGGAGCAGTTTTGAAGTACTTCTCCCTTCAATATGTATCCATTCTGCTTGAAAATTTTCCAATAAATGAAAAAGAAGATCTTCTGACACCTTCCCATCAATACTTAAATTGATATTTGTTTTTTCCAGTAAACAAAATAATAAGCAAATTGATCCTCTTGTCTTGTTCAAAAGTAGTTTTGATAACAAAGTTTCTAGAACTTCAGCATTATTTTGCAACTGCTGTAAAAGGTACTCAAAGGTGTGATTTTGGATAAGTTTACAGAGAGTCCCTTGGTCTTTATCTACTATTTCTAAAAATATTGAAAAACAGTCCTCTTTATCTTTTATTTTTCCTACTAAATAATGCTCCAATTCTTTCCATACACTCAAATTCTTTGCACTTATCGGAAAGAGTCGTTTTATTATTATTTCAGCTTTATCTTCATTTTTATCCATCTGCTTCCACATATATGACAAAATATTGCATTTGGCAACAGCTGGTAGTCCACTTTGAGCAATTTCTTCAAGAGTATCCCAAGCGAAAATTTGAACTGACTCATTATGAAAATCACTAAAGGCTATGTTAAGTAGAAAACTGACTAAAGTATTTTGAGAAAATTCAGTTAAATTAACTTTATATTTATTGGTAAGGCTTTTAACTTTTTTTAATTGGATTTCTTTATTCGAGACATAAATCCGCCAAGAGTCTAAATACAAAAACAAGTCGAACTCGTTATTTGATATTTCTAAATCTAAGTCCAACGAGTTACCCGCCCCAATCTCTCTCAGGGAGGAAACTAATAGACTCCCAAGCAACCGCTCCAAACCCTCGGATGCGTAATCTCCATTTCTTATTTTTTTCACTAGACTCGAAGCTAATTTAGGATTTTCCATTCCCCATTTCTTAATTGATGTCAAAAAGACGCCAGACATCATATCCCCACCAACTCTTTCAATGACATTCTTTAACCATTTAGCTAAAACTGCAGAGTCAATTTTTGACTTCATTAGAAATGTTTCAAACGATCTTTGCATATCCCAAATATATCGAGCATCTTCCTTCAAACAAAAACCAAGAAAATCCACCTCTTCTGATTTTTGTAATTTCGAGTAAAAATAAGCCCAAATCAAACCACCCAACTTAGAATGGTATTTAGTAATTTTTGTCAGAAATTCATATTTTTCCTTAATGGACTTAACGTCTCCATACTGATTTATTAAATTTGATATTAATTCATCACTACTACTCAAATTTTCGACTTCTTCATCTACCAAATTTGCTAACTCTTTTGTTTTAGCTTTGACTTCAATATAATTTTCATCTGATAGAGCTATTTCAAGTAGCTTTTTAGAGTTAGAAATATTTTTAGACTCTTTCCTCATGCATCCATCTTATAACATTTTAAATATGAAGAGAAACCCAAAATTCTGACATCAATAGGAAAGATATTGAATCTTCATTAGAGTGTAATTCCCCCATCTTTAATCTTCAGCTTATCCTTGAAGCTTCGTAAAATATCAGATTTCTCTTTCTTTGTTCCATCCTGTAATATTGAAATAAGATGTGCATGAATACTCACAGGATTTTCTTTGTGGTGACGATTTATCATTACTAGATCTTCTTCAATTCTTCGATTAAGCCTTAAATGATCTGCTTTCACATCATTAATAATTCGTGATACTTCCTCAAAAAGCTTCTCTTCTCTAATATATTTACACCTACAAGTTTTTGTTCCTCCATATTTATTACATTTATAGTATGTGTATTCACATGCGTAGTTCCACTTACACCAGATCCGCAATCAGCACATTTTAGAATCTTATTGAAAAAGAAGTCTTTTCTTCCCCATTTTCCTTTTATGGAAGTTTTTAGTTTTGTTTGAGTCTTTTCAAAAAGTTCTTTTGTAATAATTGGTTTATGAAATATTTATTGTTGTAGTGATTCTTCCGAAAAAATTGTAATGGAGGATGAGATTAACTCATCCCTCACTATCATCAAAATCTTCCCCAATTTGTTTTCTCCTTGCCATTGAGCAGGAATATTAATTCGTTCATCATTTTGCCCTAATCCTATTGCCCAAATTTTATCTTTTGGGTTTATTTCAACAAGAATTTTATTATCAGTTGCAAACAATGATTTCTGAAGTTCCTCATTTTGAGTAAATTTAGCTAAA
>CAZBBI010000043.1:5727-6517 GCA_964490135.1 uncultured Candidatus Peribacteria bacterium | reverse complement strand
TATAAAGCTAAAGACAATATCAAAATTTCTAAGAAAGATTTTGATTCATTTAGAATTTATCCAAAAGATTAAAAAATTTACGTAAGAAATAAAAAAACTGTGTCAAAAATGACGCAGTTTTTTTTAAATACTAACTTTTAATTAAGATAATTTAATACGAGTTTTGATCTAATTCTACTGGGCTAACCTTCTTTTTCCGCGACTATCAATCCGTGAATCTTCTTAAGAAATTCATCAAAAGAGTCTATTCCCACCAAACCTTCTTTTTTTGCAATCATTTTAAAAACTCCATCACTTCTAATAGGTGAGTCATGAGGGATTGATTTCATTTCATCGTAATTAAGATAATCAGAAATATCATTAACTTTATCCCCATCCTCTAACATAGTTTTATATCTCAATACTGAAATTTCTGCCACATTTCCTTGCTTCGGAATATCCCAACCACGCTCTATCGTAGCCGCGACTGACTCATAAAAATAAAAATCTCTTGATTCCCTATCCGGATAATTTTTTGAAAGAGTTGTTAGTTGTTGTCTTTCCTCTGGTGTTAAGAGATCATAGTCTTCCAGTCTGTTAAGTACATAATCAGCATCTACGTATTTAAGGCTCGAAACAATCTCTCCATTCTCTATTGGCCGCTCTTTCTGTACTAATTTCCCATCTTTTATAAAATCAACTCCATCAACAACAATATCATCCGGTCCTTTTCCCATATTATTGAATTCAACTGATACTACATCACCCTTTCTTGCAATTAGTCCATACGTTGCATTTTGCCCCTCTTCTG
>CAZBBI010000043.1:0-5717 GCA_964490135.1 uncultured Candidatus Peribacteria bacterium | reverse complement strand
TCTTCTGCAATCATTTCACCTTCTTTGAAAAGTTCTGGAATTGTTGTTTTGAGTTCTTCCATATCTGTTTTGGCACTGATGGGCTTAGCTTTCCCCTCCGCTGCCAAATCAACTACCAGCTCAGCCTCCGCCGCTGTAACCTCCGCATCTCTTGACGCATTGAATCGGTCCATCAGATCCTTAGTCGCAGCAGACTTCCTAAGGCTCTCTTTTGCATCAGCATCTTTTCTAAGTTTCTCTTTTTCCTTATCTTTTATATAACGTTCCCTAATTCCATCCTCTTGTTCTTTCGTCATTGGTTCTCTTTTTGCCGGTTTATTAAGAATCTGTTGTTCTCCCGAAGAGATTCCCCGTGTCGGACCATCCTCATCAAAATAACAAAAATTCTTAAATTTTTTACCAAACCCAATATACGCCAAATTTTTCATAATATTTTTTATAAAATCAGACCACTTTACCACAAAAAATTAGAATTAGCAATTGTAAATATTATTAGTAACCAATAAATTTAAGTTGAATCACTCTTTCTTTTGTGGTATACTTGAGAGAAATATAAAAATAAAAATGATGTCACATTTGCAAAATTTCAAAAATATTCATATTAGCGAGAAATTAAAATTGGGTAATAAAGTATTATTTGGTCTCTTGGTTCTTTCGTTCTTTAGCTTCCTTAATACAACTTTTGCACAGGGTGGTATTTATCAAGGAGAAGTCTCTGACACAGGTGCCCCAATTACATACGACTCTGCCAAATCTGCTATTGCTGCCAAAGCAGGAACAGCCGCACAAACCCCATCAACCACTACTGGAAGTGCTCCAGTTTTTTCTGGAAAAGGACTATCGGGAGGAGCCGATTTAGTAGAAAAAGAATTATCTGGAAGCGTCTCCAAAGAACACGATATAAAACAATTAATCATTTCTTGGACAAACTTCCTGCTTCCTATTGCTACAACATTAGCTGTTTTAGCTATTGTTTGGGCAGGATTCCTATACATCACTGCTCTTGGCGATGATGGGAACATGGATAAAGCCAAAAATATTATAATTTGGGTAGTTGGTGGTCTTTTGGTGATCGCCGCCGCTTATGCTATTGTAAACTTCGTTATGACAGCAACCTTTTAAAAAATAAACAAACAAAAATAAAAATGATGTCACATTTACACGCTTTCGAAAATACCAATATTGGTGAGAAATTAAAATTGGGTAAGAAAATCATTATTGGTTTCATGTTCTCTTTTCTTATTTTGCCCTTTATGACTATCTGTGCTGAAAGCTTAGATAATGGTTTGACGCGAGTTAATGATAAAGTCAGTACCGTTAATCAAGGTGTACGAAATGTTAATAATACCGTTGGAGGCGTTAACAACACTGTTAATAATGTAAATAGTACTATAAATAATGTTTCCAAAACATTTGATAGTATTAGAAGTCTTTTTTCTGGTAATGATGGAGGGGCCAGCCTTCCTAATGGAGATTTTATATTACCATCAAGTGGAGAATACAACATGGTTCAAACCGAGTCATTAAGAACTTTTATCCAAAATGTATTAAACTTTGTAATTACCTTTGTTGGTGTTATTGGAGTTGCCGCCGTAATTTACTCTGGATACCTTTATGTAATGGCTGGCGGAGAAGATGGAAATATAGATAAAGCTAAAAAAATTATAACTTATGTTGCTGTTGGAATATTGGTAATATCTTCCTCTTATGCAATTGTAAACACAATAATCAATGAAACTGTTACCGGTGGCGCTGATCGCGGTGGCGCTGGTGGAGGTACTCATGGTGGTGTTATTAATCTTGGAAATATTCCAACTTCATATGCTCCAGGAACAACACTTCCTGCTGGAACCGTTGTTGGTGATGGTCTTCGTTTAATACAAGATACTATCGTAAATACCGATGGAACCGTTTCTGTTGCCGATGACCTTTTGCCAACTACCGACACTCTCAACTTAGTTAGTTTATTATCTTTCCAAAATGGAATTACCGTTTCTGGAAATGGTGTTACTGATCTAGGAAACTCTGCTATCATATCTAATGACGCAGCAGCGGCAGGTGTCGATCTTGGGCTTACTATGGACGCTAGTGCCATCTTTGATTTCGGAGATGGAACACAAGGAATTCTTGATACAATTTCAAGCCCTGGTACAACTATCTCACATCGATTTGGAAGTGGAAGAACTTATGCCGTAAAAGTAAAAGCTCAAACTTCTGATGGAGCCCTACATTCTTTTGAAAAAAACATTGTAGTCGGTGGAACCCAAGCAGCGTTTTCTCTTTCTAGAGATAAACTCCTAGTTGGAGAAAGTTTCGTAATGGACGGAGGTCAATCACACGTTTCGATTGGTTCTATCCAGAGCTATAACTGGAGTTGTTCTGGTGGGTCTGGTTGCTTCAACGATATTGAGGGACCTTCTATCACCGCTTCATTTGGTTCAGCTGGAATTCATACCGTTACTCTTACTATTCAAAATGCTATTGGAAGTAGTGATTCTATTTCAAAAAACATAACAGTTCTAAATGATGAACCAGTCGCACAATTTTTATTTCAAAGTGAAAACAATACAGCAAGTCCTTCTGAATTTCGATTCGATGCTAGTTCAAGTCAAAACGTAGAAGGTGGTTCTGACGGTTTAGTTTATGAATGGAGCTTTGATGGATTTATTATTCAAAAAACAACGCCTATTACAACTTATCGATTTACAAGCGAAGGAGACAAAACTGTTACACTGAAAGTTTATCAACAAATAAATGGACAAAAGATAACATCAGAAGCAATTACTAAAATTGTTGATGTTCAGACAACACTCTCGCCTAACTTTAATATTGCTCAATAAACTTTGAACACTAAAAAATATGTTGAAAAGAAGAAAGAATTCGAGATTTTGTGAATTCGTGAATTCGTTAATTCAATTTACTCCTATGTTTTTTCTTCTTTTTTCTTTTAATGCTGCAAAAGCATTAAGAACTGTAAAAACTGGCATTCCTGCGACCTTTCACGCTGATACTGTTCCCAACGGGGAGTATGAATGGACTTTCCCCGATGGCAGTGGTCATGCTGGAAAAGTTGCTTCTTTTACCTTCCAAGAATCCGGAGAAACAGAAGTAACACTAAAGATTACTAAATACGGAAAATCAAATCAAATTACAAAAAAAGTCTTTGTTCAAAATAATAATAGGCCAACCGCAATCCCTGATATTGTTGTTGATAACAAACATTTTTATGGTGGACTCATCAAAATACAAAGAGACCAAAGTCTTTCCTTTACTTCTCAGTCTATTGACCGTGATGGAAAAAAAGAAGATATAACCGAAACTTGGTGGGTCAAAGGACAGGTTTATAGTTCCGAAACACTTCCTCACCTTTTTACGTCACCAGGGATTTATCCCGTAAAATTAGTTGTAGCCAGAAAAAACAATACAAATCTTCGTGATAGTGCATTTTTTCATATAGAAGTTTTAAATTCTGGACCAATAATTCATGAAGTTTCTTTTAAAAAAGATGAAAAACTTGGTGACCAAAAAGTTACAGTTTCAACAAAAGCTTCTGACGAAGACGGAAAGATTAAACAATACCGATTTGAGGTCTTAGAGCACAATCAAACAAAATTTGCTCAAGTGACAGAAAACAATTGGGCTTCGTTTAACTTAACACAATTTCCAGGTGATCATCAGTACTTTTTTAAGGTAATTGCTACGGATACAGAAAACAAATCATCTGAAAAAACATCCGAAAACTTTTTAGACGTTTCCAGTGATGCCAGCAATAATGCTCCTGACGTAAAAATGATGATTTCTCCTGGAAATTCAGGAACAACTAAAACAACTTTTTATTTTTCAGCAAACGCACAAGACAAAGATCGTGATGCTTTGAGGTATTATTGGAGACTTTCTGATGGAAAACAATCAACTTTACAGTCCTTTTCTTATGAATTCAAAACACCAGGAATCAAGCAGGCCATCCTACAAGTCTCAGACGGAATAGATACTGTTAAAGCTTCTGTAGATATTGTCGTCATTGAAGACGAAGTCATGAAAAATCAACCACCAACTGTAAATATAAAAGGGGTACTACCTAGTACAGCTGGTGACACTAGTACTATTTTTCAATTCTTTTCAGAAATAAGTGATGCTGACAATGATGACGTTTCTATTAGCTGGAAAATGGGTGATGGTAAAGTTATAAAAGTTAGAAATGCTGGTTATAAGTTTTCCAAACCAGGAGAGTACAAAGTTAAGCTAATTGGATCTGATGGAAAGATTGAACGTTCTGATGAAATAACGGTAACCGTGGTTGCTCAAGGAAATTTAATTCCAGAGAATAAATCTTTCAATGATGTTAGTAAAATAAATCCACCTATCTCAAAAAACATCGCCCTAGATGTAAAGATTGATTCCCCGGCAACTATAACGAGAAATTACTCTCCTTTTAGTCCGACTCTTAAGAAAATTTTAATTTCAGAAAAAAAATGGAGAGAAGCTACATTAGAAAATGGGGGAGAAGACATCTCTGGTATTTTAAAGGAAGAGATTAATATTATTGCAAAAAAAATTGATCAACTTGAGGACAATCCCTTTTTTCTACGTGGAGAATTCAAAGAGGGGAAAATAATACAATTAACAGACCAGCGAGATATTTTGGTACAAAAATACAAAGAAGAAACAAGAAGTGCCGACCGAAGAGACGTAATTCAAGGAGAAATTTTAGATCTAAGTAAGGAGATTCGTCGTAGAGAATTGGGTCTAAGTAAAAAACTTATTGTGGAAGATCTTTTGCTTAAAGCAAAAGAAGTTCGAAATAATAAAATTAATCCCAAAGGGATCCCTTCCGGGAATGAAACAGATAGCAAAGCAAAAGAAATTGCTATTATCGATGCCGAATTAAAAAAACTAAAAAACAACCCTTTTTTAGCTAGAACACAAGAAGTAAAAAAGCTACTTTTAGTTTTGAAAAACGAAAAAGAACAAAGTCTTAATCAGATTTCTAGTGAAGAAAAATCTATTGCCGTAAAACTACAAATCAAACAAATTGAAGATCAAATTACTCTGATTGACCAAACTCCGGACAAAGATTCTTCTCCGTTTGTTTTTGCAAATCTTGTTGGAACGCCTGATACTAAATTCTTTTTTTACGGACAAGCGCCAAAAGAATTAAAACAAGCATTGTTCTTTGAATGGGAACTTGGAAGAAATATTCATGTTCCAGGGCAAAACATAAGCCTCCGATACAAAAAACCTGGTCTATACCGTGTTAAATTAGCTGTTTCTGATTCCGTAAACCAAGTAACAGATACAATTACAATTAAAATTGTTGAAAACAAAAAAAAAGACTAGACTAACTCTTGAAAAATAATTCGAAAAAATGTCGGATCAAAACAAAAATAACAACCCGTTTAACGAAAATTCAGAAAAATTAAATAATTCTTCTGAAAAAGATTCTGCAGCGCAAGCTTCAAATCAAAAAGATCAAAAAGACATTTTTAAAAAAGTTTTAGAAACCGATCCTTTTGCTCAAAAAAATAAACCTAAAAACCCGTTTGATGCTCCGATCGGTCAAAAAAAGAGCCTAAATGACACCGATTCTATAGAAACCGTGCTAGAAAAAAAATCAAACAATCCTTTTTCGAAAGAAATTCGTAAGGTTTCAAAGGTAACTCCTTAAGTAAATGTTATTGATAAAATTGATAAATCTGTTGTACTAACACAACCTAATG